>JAQVXB010000083.1 GCA_028709405.1 Candidatus Shapirobacteria bacterium | reverse complement strand
TTGGATGTGGCCAGGGATAATTTTGTCCTCGGCAATAGTAATGGCTAATATTTTTGGATTTAAAAACACTAGTTTAATAGCCATAATAATGTTGATTAGTATAGGTCTGATTTTAAGTTTAAGTAAGGTGGTTTATAAAACACAAGAAAAAATTCAAAAAATTTTAATTTATATTGGCGTACCTTTTATTTTTTTACTAACATTTTTTCTAGCCAAAGGAAGTGATTGGCAAAGTTTAGCTCAAGGATTAGTGGGAAAAGGTTTTGATTTTTGGTTTATACCAGCAGCTCTACCTTTGATAACTTTTTTGGGAGCATTTGCTTATTCTGGGGCAGGGGGAAATTTAAATTTAGCCCAATCTTTTTATATAAGAGAAAAAGAATATGGGATGGGTAAATATGGAGGGAAAATTACTAGTTTGCTGAAAAAAAATAAGGAAGAATTTAATTTGGAAGGAAAAACTTTTTTAATAAATAAGAATAATCTAGAAAAATTTAAAGAATGGTGGAAAAAAATTAATTTGGAACATTTATTAGTCTTTTGGTTTACCGGGGCAATAACAATAATTTTGCTTAGTTTATTAGCTTTTGCTACTGTTTATCAAAAAACAGATGGGTTGTCTGGCATTAATTTTATATTTAAAGAAGCACAAAGTATATCAATGTTAACAATTCCAACAATTGGGACATTTTTTTTAATATTAGTAGGAATGATGTTATTTTCAACTCAATTATCAGTAATGGATGCAACTAGTAGAATTAACTCGGAAAATTTAGTTATTTTGAATCAAAATAAATTTAAAGCAAATAAATTACCTTATTTTTATTTTGGCTTTTTATGGACACAAATAATTTTGGGAATAATAATTTTATTGATTGGATTTAAAGAACCTTTACAATTAGTAATAATTAGCGCTTTTTTAAATGCGATAACAATGTTTGTTTATAGTATCGCGGTTTTATGGTTAAACCAAAAAACTCTTGCTAAAGAATTAAGACCATCTGGGTGGAGAAAAATAATTTTACTATTAGTAATTTTATTTTTTGGAATCTTTAGCTGGTTTGTAATTAGAGGAAATTAAATCTAATAAGATTAGATCCTTTATCTTTTTTTAAAAAAACTGGAAAGCGGTCGGATGGCAAAAATTAACCAACCAAAAAATAGAAACCAAGGACTGGTTGATTGAATAAGATTATTAAAGGCTGGCCAGACAGAAAGAAGAAAAAGAACAAAAAAAGCGACAGCTATTTTAGTACAAGCCATATCCCACACATCCATATTTTTTACTTTTTTATTTAATTTATTTATCAAATTAACTCACCCCCTTTTATTTGTGTTTACAACAAAAGTATAACATTAAGGAGTTGAGTATTTTATATCACTATCACCAATTAACTCTTGCATCTATAGCTACAAGAGTTAGTTTATAAAGCTTTTATCTGTGTCTTTGGTTGGAGCCATTACCTCTGCCACCTAAACCAAGTCCAAGTTCTTGTCTAATTTTATTGGCTTCATCAGTTTTGCCTTCTTCAGCTAGTTTGTGAGCTTCGGCAAAACGAGAAAAGTTACTTTCGTTGATAACTTCAACTACTCGACCTTTGCCCTGCATTTGTTCCTTCCATTTATTGTAGTCGTTGTTTTCAAAAGCTTGGGTCATAATAGTGTGTCTTTCTTCACTGTAATTAGGACCTTGGACAGCTGGGTTTCCTTGGTAAGCAAAAATAGTTTGAGGTAAGATGGTTAGTCCACCTAAAACTAAAGCTGTTACTCCAATTATTATTGTTTTTTTGTTCATTCTGATTTCACCCCCCTTTTTTGATTAGTTAACTGTTAATTACTAATATATTAACTAGTCAAACTGAAAAATATCTGAAAAAAGTGAGGAGAATAATAGGATGGATTTGAAAATTTTTTAAAAAAATTATTTTTTAGTTACTTTATTAAAACCTTCAAAAGCTTTTAATAGTTCAATTGGGATCATATAAACGATAGTATTAGATTGGTCTGAAGACATATCATTTATAGATTGAAGGGTTCGTAAATGAAGAGCTCCAGGGATAGCACTTAGGGCTTTGGCTGCCTTTGAAATATTTTCTGAAGCAGCTAATTCCCCTTCAGAATTGATGATGACCGCTCTTTTTTCTCTTTCTGCTTCTGCTTGTTTACCAATAGTTCTTTCCATTTCGGCAGGTAAACTAACATCTTTTAATTCAACATTATTAACTTTTAAACCCCACGCGTCTGTTTCTTTATCAACAATTTCTCTGATTCTGTCGGCAATTTTATCTCTACTGGAAAGCAATTCATCAAGAGTAACCTCACCAACTATATTTCTCATGGTTGTTTGAGCATATTGAGAAATAGCGTATCTAAAATCTTCAACTTCAATAATAGCTTTTGGAGCGTCGGCAACTTTATAGTAAATAACGGCATTAACTTTTACACTGACATTATCTCTAGTAATTGTATTTTGATCAGGCACATCAACAGCTTTAACTCTGATATCGACTTTTCGAGAACTTTGAATAACAGGTAAAACAAGTCTCCAGCCAGGTTCCATAATGGAAGTAAATTTTCCAAAAGTAAACTTAAGACCTCTTTCATATTGATTAACTTGACGGATAGAGGCGAGAATTATAAAAACAATAACAATTAAAATAGTAATTAACATATTGGTTAAATTAAGTAATAATGCTAATTATACTCTTTTGAGAGTAAGTTTAAAAATATTTCGATTAACTCGGGTAGAAAAAAAGTTAAAAATTACTTTTCTTTAGTTTTCCAATTTATTTCAAAAGAAATAGAA
>JAQVXB010000082.1 GCA_028709405.1 Candidatus Shapirobacteria bacterium | reverse complement strand
AAAAAGAACTAGCAGTAATTATAAAAAATAAAAAGAAAGTGGCTTTTATTGTGTGTCCAGAAGGAAAAGAGCCAGAATGATACCAATTGTTGACTAAACCAGCTGGAGCAACAGAACGGCGATTGAACATGGGACGGATCCAATATTTTTTCTTTTTAAGATATCTTTCAACGACTTCAGCAATTAAAGTGGCAAAAAAGAGACGACCAAAATAATTTATATCTTGGCGGATTAAAAAATAAGAGATGATAAAAAAGAAAATCCAAATTGAATAATTACAAATAATCAGGTTTATTTCACCAAAAAGCGAATGGTCAAAAACAGTTAAATAATCTTTTTTGGATTGCCAAAAAAAAAGCTTCTTTAGGTTTAAATTCACAAATTAAGTTTAACACAGAAGAAGATTAATCTTCTTTTCTAAAAATGATTACTTTGGGATGATCATAGACAGTAAAAGCTTCTTCGGCGATATCGTCACGCAAATATATTCCAGGATAAAAACAGTTTTTGTCGACTTCAAAATAATTATTTTTATTTATTAAATAGGGAAAATTAGTTGGGCCAATATAAATACACTTGTTTAAAAAAGGTAATGAAATTCCAGGATAAGAATTAAATTCAATAATTTTTTTAAAATCTGATTGACCATCAAATAATTTTTGATAATATTCTGTAGAAAGAGGATAACGATCAGGAACTGAGGTAATAGATGACCAAAGCCTGTTTGAGGTAAGAAGAAGGTAGTCTGTTTTGGTTAAAATAGAATTAATCTGTTCCCATTTTTCTGGGGTATCTGGATCATACAAATTAAGGAGTTCAATGGAATAAAATTTAGAATAATTTGGATTAGACAAAGGCAAAGGATCATCCCAATATTCGTTAGATAAAACTGATTCCGATGAAATATTTTGATAAATCCAGTTAGAAGCTTGAACTCGAGAATGAGGTCGAGTATATATCGAAATAAAGATGGTGGCATATAACAGATGAAAGAATAAAACAATAATAATTAATTTTATGTTGGTTTTGGAAAAATTATTTAGAGGAATAGAGAGGAAACAAATAAATGGGTATATAGGTAAAAAATAACGCATGGTGTGAGTAAACTGGAAACCCTGTTGAAAAAATAGGAAAAGAGTCCAAAGAAGGGCCGATAAAATAATAAAATTTGAAGATGAATAAAATATTCTTTTTATTTTCAAATTGAATATATTTTTTAATGAAAATAAAAAGAATAAAGAAAGGGGTAGTCCAAGACCCCAAAGAATAATATTTTGAAAAGGATAAATAATAACAGTTTTACTTAACCATTGAATTTCTGGCGGATAAAAGACATCTTTATTTAAAAGAATTGACTTTAAATAATTTAAACTATTAATCAATTCGGGATTAATTTTAATAAAACCAACAAAGGAATATGGTTGAAAAAAACGAAAAACTAAAAAAGAAATAATTGAAAAAATAAGAAATTCTTTTATAGGAATATATTTTTTTGAAAAAAATTGATAAATAAAAAAAATAAAAATAATTGGTAAAAAAAGAATGGCTGATATTTTACAACTGATAGCTAAGGCAAAGACAATTGATGAATAAAATAAATAAATATTTTTTTGTTTTTTAATCCAATAGGCTAAAAAAACAAAAGATAAAAGCAGAAAAAAAGTTAGAAAAGTATCAACGGTAAAAAAATGAGAAAGTTGAATTGGTAATACTGCAAAACTATAAAAAAGACTAGGTAAAAATAATAGATATTTTTTATTTTTAAAATAAAATAATTTAGCTAAAAAATAAAGGCTAAAAACATTAAGTGAATCAAAAATAGCAGAGAGAACTCTACCCAAGAGGTGGATTTTATTATAATCAACTAGATTAAATGTTTGACCTAAATATTTGGTTAAAAAAAGAGGAAAAGTGCCATAAACAAAAAAATTAAATTGATCATAGTTAAAGGGATTTAAAGGAGAATTGTTAGTATCAAAATATTCAATTAAAGAGTCTGGTGTTTTAATAGTCGAAACCAACATGGTAAGAAATCTTTCATCTGGATGAAGGTGTTGGTTTTGATCCCAATTTAATCCGAAAAGACGAAAAAATAAAGCAAAACAAAAAATAGCAAAAATGATAAATATATTATGATTTATTTTTTTGACAGACATAATAAATATGGGGATATAAAAAATTATGATAAAGCCCCTTTTTAATTATTTTGAAATTATTTTGATTTAATATTTTTTGGGTTTTTGCTGATGACAAAAAATAGAGACGGGAAAATTTGGTCATTAATAAATCATGAAAATAATTCCAGAAATATTTAGTTAATGGCCTAGTGTCGATATCTTTGATAACTAAAATACCATCATTTTTTAGCTTAGAAAAAGAATCTTTTAAAAAGAGTTTTTTTTGTAAAGGATTAAGGTGATGAAGAAGATCAATGGCTAGAATAGCATCAAATTTTAATTTTGATTGTCCAATTAAGTCTGAATTTTTGAATGATAAATTAGGGATAGAGGAAGATATTTTTTTAGCCAAAATAATTCTATTTTTATCTATTTCCGATCCGATAATTTGTCTGTTTTTATTTTTGGCAAAAAAGATTGAAGTTAAACCGTAACCACAACCAACATCTAAAATTAAACCTTTAGCGGGTAATAGTTTTTCTATTTTATCAATTGGTAAAATTATAGTTCTAAAAAAAACATAAATTTTAGGCCATAAAAATGGATAAAGATTAATTATTTGATAATATTTCCTGATAATCATCTGGAGCTAGATTATTAATTTTTTTATAAATTCTATTGGTCGGGTGATCAAATACAGACCATGTTTCTTCAGCATTTTCTGAATTTAAAAACAAATTTGTTTTTTTGTCAAATTATTTTATCTGAGTAAAAACAA
>JAQVXB010000081.1 GCA_028709405.1 Candidatus Shapirobacteria bacterium | reverse complement strand
TGGTAATCCTTCACTTCATTTTCTCAAAAAAATAGCCAGCGCTCTGGACGCCAAACTCAGTATTTCTATAAAATAAACACTAACTTTCTAACGCTCTAAAGTTCTAACGCTCTAATCTGTTAAACTATTTTAGTGTCTAAATTCTCTTACAAATCTCTTTTTATTATTTTCTTTTTCTTATTAATTGGAGTTGTTGTTTTATCTCGTTTTATCTTACCTCATAAAACCGTCTCTGCTTCTTGGTGGAATGAGAGTTGGAGTTATCGAAAAGCTATCTCAATAAATAATTCCGCTTCTGACATTACCAATCAATATGTCAAGATTACTCTAGATACCACCACTTTAATTTCCTCTAATAAAATGCAAAATACTTGCAATGATATTCGGGTTACCGATATCAATGGTAATTTACTAAATCACTTTATCGACGGCAACACTAATTATGATTGCAATGAAAATGACACCTCAATTTATGTTTTAGTCAATTCTATTCCTTCATCAGGTTCAACCATTTATGTTTATTATGGTAATTCTTCAGCCACAAATATTGAGCCAAAATTAGGAAGCAGGGAAAATCCTGGAATATCTTGCAAAAATATTTTTGAACATAGAAGCGATAACGAGGGTAACAAAATTTATTTTATAACTCCATCAGGCAATTTGGCTGATATTTTAGAAACTGAATGTAATATGACAGATGACAGTGGTGGTTGGACTAAGGTTTACGATGGTCTTTGCACTTCAGCTACCAGTACCAGTAGAACTACCGGCAATGTTTTAGAAATATCTTCACCAAAACTAACTTTTAATCAAATGCGTATTAGTGCAAATAATTGGGCTTATTCAGATATTAAAACCACTACTGAAACAGCTACCATGGAATTAACTTTTAGTGGTTATTATCAATGGTTACATAGTCAACCAGATACTCCAAATCCCGATGTAAAATTTTATTCCGCCCAAGATGGAATTCAAGATGTAACTTTTACTACTACCGGTGTTATGATGATGGGTTACGGAAACAACTGGAGAAGAATATTACCTGTTTTCTATACCACCAACCATGACTCTTATATGTATTTAGGCGCCACCTCTGGCGTCGGAATTAGTGGTATTGAATGGTCAGGAAGTCTTTATAATACAACGATGAATAATACTTATCCCGCAGAAAGTGGTAAAGGTCTTACTCCTAGATCTTTTCAAGAAATCAAAGTATGGGTTCGAGAAAATGAAATTACCCTGCTTACTAACCAGTCGATGGGGTCAATCCAATCCGAAGAAATCGGCGGTGGCCCCATCGCTTATTGGAAATTTGATGAAGGAATTGGGTCTACAACTTATGATTCCACATCAAACCAAAACAATGGTACTTTTTTAAGCGCACCCATTTGGAAAAACGAAGACGAGTGTGTATCTGGAAAATGTCTTGCTTTTGACAATGTTGATGATGGGGTCAATATCACCAATAATAATTTTACTTCATTATCAGATTACACCATGTCAGCTTGGATAAATATCCAAGGTAGCCATAAAAACTATGATGGCACAATCATGTCTTCAGGAAATTGGAACTCAAACCATTGGTCATTTGCAGTGAATCAATCAAACACCGCCTTCAAGCTAAGAAGATGGGACGGAACCAATTACAGTACAAAAAACTATTCCTTTCAACTTAATAAATGGACCTATGTCACCATTGTTCGATCAGGATCTGATTTAACATATTATGTTGATGGTAATTCAATCGGCTCAATTTCTGGAACAACTGGAAATCTTATAAGTGATGCTACTAATACCACCATCGGCCGAGAAACTTATGCCGGTGGCTATTTCGCTTTTAACGGGTGGATTGATGAACCCAAAATCTATCCCTACGCCCGCACCGCCGATCAAATTAAACTCGATTATAATTCTCGAGGCTCTTCCAAAGGTTCATCTGTCAATCTTGGCATCAAATCCTCCACCGCCCCCAGTCTTAAATCCTCGCTCATTGCCCATTGGAAATTTGAAGAAGGTAATGGAACTACTACTAAAAATTCTGGTAGTCTCAATTCTGCTGCCGACGGAATACTTCAAAACGGCCCTAGTTGGACCAATGATGGTAAATTTAATAAAGGATTATGGTTAGACGGATTAAATGATTACGTTCAGGTACCAAATCAAACTTCTCTAAAATACACTGGAGGTGATATGTCATTTTCTGTCTGGTTTAAACCAGATGCAAGCGATGATGGCGGGCGTATTATATCCAAGCCCTGGAACGGATCAGGACAATATAATTACGGTATTTCAACAGGTGGTGGATCTAATCCGTCTTTAACTTTCTCCCTTGTTGGTACCAGTTCCTATTCTTTAGGGTTTAATCAAACAATTCCATCAGACAAATGGAGTCACCTTACAGTCACTCTAAACAACAACAGTCAAGTCAAATTGTATATCAATGGCAAGTTAACCAACAGTGATACTCACTCAATAGTCAGTTGGACACCATCATCAGGCGACAGTAATTTAACTTTTGCTATTGGTACTCTTTACCCATATGGTGGATCTTGGGCTGGAGTCACCAGTCATGCTACCAAAGGTTTTATAGATGAAGTAAAAGTTTACAATTCAACAATTACAGATCAAGAAGTCCTTCAAGACTACAATCAAGGTTCGGCCATTCAGTTTGGCTCCACCAATCAAACCATCGGTGGCACAACCACTTCTCTTGAATACTGTATCCCCGGCGACACTTCTCATTGTGCCCCACCTATTGCTGAATGGAATTTTGAAGAAAACACTGGAACTAGCGCAAAAGACATCAGTGGCAACAATAATAACGGTACTATTAATGGTGCAACTTGGACAGTCGGCAAGAAAAATACTGGCGCTGGACTAAACTTCAATGGTAGTAATAATTATATTGGCGTTTCT
>JAQVXB010000080.1 GCA_028709405.1 Candidatus Shapirobacteria bacterium | reverse complement strand
GCGACGGGGCATCGTTTTTTGTGCCGATGGAGGGACTTGAACCCCCACACCTTTCGGCATACGCACCTCAAGCGTACGTGTATACCAATTTCACCACATCGGCTAAAAAAGAATAAATACTAAAATATTTTTTGAATATTTAGTAATAATTAAATTTTTAAAGTAAGTAATTCAAGTTTTAGTGGCCACTGAGGGACTCGGACCCCCGACATCTTCGATGTAAACGAAGCGCTCTACCAACTGAGCTAAGTGGCCCTCAGGGTCTTTAAATAAAGTGAGCGAGAGACGGGATTCGAACCCGCGACCTTCTCCTTGGCAAGGAGACGCTCCACCAATTGAGCTACTCTCGCATATGTCCATATTATATCAATTTTGTGCCGAAGGTCAGACTCGAACTGACATCCCAGGTTTTTCAGACCAGTGCCGTGACCATCTTGGCTACTTCGGCTAAAAGTGTTTTTATTATATCAATAAACTTTAAACTTTATAACTTTCAACTTTATAAACTATTTTGTGCCAAGGGTGGGACTTGAACCCACAAGTCTTTCGACACACCGTTCTGAGCGATGCTTGTATACCAATTTCAACACCTTGGCAAATTACGGTATTCTACCATTTTAAGGTACTTTTATTATAAAATTAGACATGAAACAAGCCACTCTTTTATTTTTAATAAAAGATAACCAAATTCTTTTAGCTATGAAAAAACGTGGTTTTGGACAAGGTCGTTGGAATGGTGCCGGAGGTAAACCAAAAGAGGGAGAAACTATAATCGAAACAGCTATTCGTGAAACTCAAGAAGAAATTGGAGTTACTCCAAAAAATATTTCTCAAGTAGCAACTCTGGATTTTTATTTTCAAAACAAACCCGAATGGAATCAACAAGTTTTAGTTTTTACATCCAATGATTGGGAAGGTGAAACTTCAGAATCAGAAGAGATGAAACCTCAATGGTTTGAAATAGATAAAATTCCTTTTGAATCAATGTGGCCAGATGATCCATTCTGGTTACCATTGATTTTAAAAAATAAAAAAATTAAAGCTGAATTCACCTTTGGAGATAAAGATATTATTTTAAATCAAAAAGTAGAAGAAATCCAAAATTTTTAAAACTGGAGCGGGTAGGGGGAATCGAACCCCCGCCGAAAGATTGGAAATCTCTCGTTCTACCACTAAACTATACCCGCATTTTTAAGTCGGGGATACAGGATTCGAACCTGCAACCTCATGGTCCCAAACCATGCACGCTAGCCAATTGCGCCAATCCCCGTTACTTTGTGTGCCGCAGGAGGGAATCGAACCCCCACGCTTGTTGAGAGCACAAGATTTTAAGTCTTGCGTGTATACCAGTTTCACCACTGCGGCATAAAAGTGATGTTATTATAGCAAAAAAAATGCAATGTTATAATCTAATCTATGCTGTTAGAACCTACTTTTGTTCCAGTTGGTACTCAAGCCACGGTCAAATCACTAACTCCCGAAGACTTAAAAACTATCGGTGTTGAAATTTTTTTTTGTAATACCTATCATCTTTATCTTCGTCCTGGCGATAAAGCCATTAAAAAATTTGGTGGACTTCATAAATTTACCCGATGGGACGGCCAATTAATCACTGATTCTGGTGGTTTTCAAGTTTTTTCTTTAGGCAAAGATCACAATGGTGCTGGTTCTTTAATTAAAATTTCCGAAGATGGAGTTGAGTTTAGATCTCATCTCGATGGATCTCTTCATTTTTTTACCCCTGAAAAATCAATTCAAATTCAACACAACTTAGCTGCGGATAATATTATTGCCTTTGATGAATGTACTCCCTATCCTGCCACCAAAAATTATTCTATAAAAGCCTTAGATCGTACTCATCGTTGGGCTGTTAGATCTTTAGTTGAACATCAAAAACTTAACAAAAAATTTAATCAAAAATTAAATCTTTATGGTGTAATTCAGGGTAGTTATTACAAAGATCTTCGTCTTCAATCAGCTGAGTTTATTTGTTCCCAAGATTTTGAATGTATTGCCATTGGTGGAGTTTCAGTTGGCGAACCAAAAGACAAAATGCGCCAAGCAGTTGAATGGGTTTTACCTACTGCTTTAAAAACCAAAAAACCAATTCATTTACTTGGTGTTGGTGAAATTGATGATCTTTTTGATTTTTTTGGGCAGGGGATTACCTCTATGGACTGTACTCTCCCTACTCGTATGGCTCGTGGTGGTCAGTTTTTACACCGCACTAATAATTCAACCCATGATTTAAAAAATCGTTTTAAAGACCAAATCATGCATCAAAAATATAAATTTGACCAAAGTCCACTTGATTTAGGTTGCCAATGTCCCACCTGTCAAAAATATGACAAAGCCTACATTCATCATCTTTTTAAAACCCAAGAACTACTTGGTTATCGCTTAATGACTCTTCATAACATTTATTTTATGACTCATACCACCCAATTAATTCGTGATGCTCTTAAAGATGGCACTTTTGATAAACTAAAGTATAGTTGGCTTGGCCGACATTAATAATTTATATTTGTCATTAGACATTAAAAATTTGTCATTATGCCTAAAATAATTCTCGTTACCGGCGGAGCCGGACATGTTGGCTCACACATTATCGAGCAACTCGTTAAAGATCCAAACAATAAGGTAATTTCTTTAGACAATTATTTTAATGGTAGTAAAGAAAACCATATTACTGGCGCTGAATATCGCGAAGGTCATACAAAAGACATTAATAAATTAATAAAAGAAACTCCAGATATTGTTTTTCATCTAGGTGAATATGCCAGAGTCACCCCATCTTTTGACGATGTTGAAAAAGTATATGATATGAATATTGTCGGTACCTTAGCCGTTATTGAATTTTGCCGCAAAAGAGAAGTTGGTAAATTAGTCTATGCTGCTTCCTCCACTAAATTTGCCACCAATGGTGAAGAACGTAATGCCAATCCGTATTCTTTTACCAAAGCTATGAAT
>JAQVXB010000079.1 GCA_028709405.1 Candidatus Shapirobacteria bacterium | reverse complement strand
CCATGTCAAGTAGTTAGTATTTTTATTATGACCATAAATCTACTACGCCATCTGGGAATCGAACACTTTTGAACCTAAATTTATCCAAAATATTACATTTTTTCAGTTTTCAAGGCTAGGCGGGCCCGATGGGATTCGAACCCACGATCTTCCGCGTGACAGGCGGATGTGCTAGACCGCTGCACCACGAGCCCTTGGTCTAATTACCTTGATACTATACCAAAAGTTCCAGAAACAAACAACAAATTGGTTTGAGGTAAAATTACTTATGGACAAAATTTACAGTAATGCTGAAATTGCTGAATTTTTACAAAACATTGCCACTGCCTACGAAATTAAAAAAAAGAATATCTTTCGAACTTTATCCTATCAAAATGCCGCCGAAACCGTTATTTCTTATCCAAAATCCCTTCAAGAAATTTGGAAAAAAGATCCTTGTGAATTAGATAATATTCCCAATATTGGGCCAAACATTATGGAAAAAATCAGCTATCTTTTTAAGAAAAATAAATATCACCCTCACATCATCAAAGCTTTTAAAAACATTCATCCAGCTGTTTTTACTTTCACTAAAATAAACGGCATTGGCTCAAAAATTGCCCATAAACTTACCAAAAAATTAAAATTTTCCGATGATCCAGAAAAAGCTTTAAATGAATTAATTGAATATGCCAAAAATGGAAAAATTAAAAATATTCCAAGATTTGGCGAAAAATCAGAACAATTAATTCTAATTAACACTCTTAATTTTTTAGGTCTTGAAAGACGCATGTCTTTAAAAGAAGCCCAAAATATTTCCCAAGATATTATTAATTATTTACACCTTAAATTTCCCAAAACCGAATTTATTTCCCTTGGAAGTCTTCGACGACTTTCCTCTACTGTCGGCGATATTGATCTTGCTGCCAAAAGTACTGATAGTGAAAAAATATTAAACCATTTTATAAATTATCCCGATAAAATCCAAATTATTAATAAAGGAACCAAAAAAGCTTCTATTTTAATTAAAAATAATATTCGGATTGATCTAATGGTTCAACCAGCCAAAAACTTTGCCTCCTTAATTCAACATTCCACTGGTTCCAAAAATCACAATATTAATTTACGAAAATATGCCCTAAATTTAGGTTATTCTATCTCTGAATATGGAATAAAAGACCTAAAAACAGGTAAAATACATAATTTTGAAGACGAAGAAAAATTATATAACTTTTTAAAACTCTGTTATATCGAACCCGAAAAAAGAATCGGTGAAAAAGAGATTGAAACTGCTCAAAAATGTTATAATCAAACAATTAAAAATTAATTTAAAAAATATGATTTATCTAATTATTTTAGTCGTAATTATTGCTCTCTATATATTCGGATTCTTTAATAAATTAAAAACTACTCAAGTTAGAATTAAAGCTTCCATCCAGGAAATTGGCAATCAATTAAAGCGTCAAGCCAATTTAATTCCTAACCTTGTTGATTCCGTCAAAGGTTATATGACCCACGAAAAGGGGATTTTTAATCAATTAACCGATGCTCGAAAATCTATTGATCAAGCTGTCAAAACCAACGATCCAAAAGCCTTGGATAAATCACAAGATTTAATTAATAAAGTTCTTGGTTCAATTAAAGTCGTTATGGAAAGTAATCCAGAAATTAAAGCTTCAAATTTAGTTTCCAATTTGATGAATGAACTTCGCGACACTGCCGATAAACTAATGTATTCCCGAAGAACTTTAATTGATCTTACCGCTGATTATAATACCGCCATTTCCACTATTCCTGGTCTTTGGATTGCCCCTCTTATGGGTTTTAAAGAAGAAAAAGGTTTAGCAACTCCAACTAACACTGACCAACTCGAAGTTTCCGAGGACGAAACTAAAAATCCAAAAGTTAATTTAAATTAATATTTCTCCCTTTTTTAAAGGGAGATGTCCCTCAACTGCGGGACAGAGAGGTTTCATATGATTAACGTTTACGAACAGGTAAATCAGAACAAATTTAAATCAGGCTTAATTATTAGCCTATTTATTGTCTTTATATCACTTGCTGTTTATTTTATTTCTCGTTCCTTTGGCTACGGCAATGAATATATATATTTTGCCTTAATTATCTCTTTTTTTATGTCTGGAGCCAGTTATTTTTGGGGAGATAAGATAGTTGTTGGACTTAACAATGCCAAACCAGTTAATCGTCAAGAATTTTTTGATTTTTACACCGTCACCGAAAATTTAAGTATTGCCAATGGTATTCCTGTCCCCAAAATTTATGTTATCGACAGCCCGGCCATGAATGCTTTTGCCACTGGCCGAGATCCAGACCATGCCCTAATCTGTACCACTACTGGACTTTTACAAAAATTAAATCGCACTGAACTTGAAGCTGTTGTTGCTCACGAATTATCACACATTAAAAATTATGACATCCGATTAATGATGTTAGTTAGTGTTCTTGTTGGCAGTCTAACAATTTTAATTAATTCAATTACGAGAATGTCCTTTTTTGGCGGAAGAAGTAGAAATAAAGAAAACAATAATCCAATTATTGCTATTATTGGTCTAATTTTAATTATTTTCTCACCAATTATTGCCAAATTAATCCAATTAGCCATCTCTCGTCGTCGTGAATTTTTAGCTGATGCTTCTGGAGTAAAATTAACTCGACAACCTCAAGGATTAATCAGTGCCTTAGAAAAAATTTCCACCGATCATAATAAATTAGAAACCGCTTCCACTGCCACTGCTTCTCTTTATATCAGTAATCCATTTAAAGGTAATAAAGTAGCCAGTCTTTTTTCTACTCATCCGCCCATAGAAAACAGAATCGCCGCTCTAAAAGAAATGCTCTAATAAGCACCATTTGGTTACTCTTGGATTTTTTAATATCTTGTTTAAAATAACATATGGCCAATTTTGTTCATCTACACGTTCACACCGAATACTCCCTCCTCGACGGCCTAACTAAAATCAAAAAATTAATTCCCGC
>JAQVXB010000078.1 GCA_028709405.1 Candidatus Shapirobacteria bacterium | reverse complement strand
ATTTCTATTTGTCTAATCAATTCACTTGTTTTTCCTGAGAACATTGGCCCGTATATAACTTCAATCAATCCAGTTTTCATATTAAGTTAGTATATTTCGAAACTAATTTTAATTCAATAAACAAAAAATTTTATTTATTTACCAAATAAAACCCAAAACCTTGATAAAATATAAAGGTGTCTTTTCAAATCAATTCATCATTCGAGCCTTCTGGCGATCAGCCTCAAGCCATTAATAAATTAGTTACTAATTTAAACAATGGAATTAATCGCCAAACTTTGCTGGGTGTTACTGGGTCTGGTAAAAGTCTAACTTACGACGAACCGATTTTATTATATGAAGCAGAAGATAAAATAATTAAATCGAAATTAATTCCTATAGGTAAAATTGTAGACGCAATGATTAATTCACCTGGTGACAAAAAATATTCAGTTCCCAGCATTAACCCTAATTCATTAAATTTAGAATTAAAACCAATTACTAATTATCTTCGCCACAATGCTCCAAAAACACTTTTTGAAGTCGAAACTAAATCCGGTAGAAAAGTTAAAGTAACAGGTGATCATAACTTTTATGTTTTGAGAAATGGAAAAATTAAACTACTCAAAACCAAAAATATTGATAAAAATGATTTTATTCCAATTCCTAGAAAAATATCTGGACCAATAGATGATCTTAAAAAAATTTCATTAATGGAATGGTTACCTAAAAAGACATATTTCCATTTTCAAGATATTAAAAAGTATTTAAACAGCAATAATGAATCATTAATAATTTCTAATTTTGGCCATCAAAAATGGTGGAGAATAGTCAATCAAAATGAAAGTATTTTAGTTAAGAAACTTCCATTAATATCATTTGCCAATATACCGCTAGATAATATCAAAATATTTTCTAAATTAGGAAGTTCTAGGCCACTATATCAAGATCTGAATCCTGATTTTTTGTGGTTTTTAGGAATATATATTGCAGAAGGGTGTTCAAATAAAAAATATTTAATGTTAAGTATTCATGAAGAAGAATTAAAACAATATTTTATAAAAAAAATATCAAAACTTAAAATTAAAATTAACGAAAGAAAACTAAATCCGGGAGATTTCCAAATCAACGATATACTTTTATCAAAAATATTTAGTCAATGGTGTGGATGCTTATCGGGGGAGAAACATCTACCTCCTTGGTTTCTGTCTATTAGTAATAAACAATTAGGTCATTTATTATCCGCAATTTATGATGGGGATGGTAGTGTTGAAGCCAATGAAATTAGTTTGACATCTAAAAGCCCACAGTTAATTTCAGAAATTTCTTATGCCCTTCTTCGGTTTGGAATTATCGGGAGGATTAATAAAACCTACAAAAGAGCTACTAATTCTGATATGAAAAAGTATTTATATTACAGAATATCTATTTCTGGTAAAGACAACTTTCTAAATTTTAATCAAAATATAGGGTTCAATAGTCTTCGTAAACAAAAAATACTTACGGAAAAAATTAATGAGAATAAAAAAGTTAATTCTAATGTTGATTTAATTCCAATTTGTTGTCATGAATTAAAAAAAATTATTAAAAGCCTTAAATTATCTCAAAGCCAAATAGCTGAAAAAATTGGCTGTTCACGCTCGCAAATATCATTTTTAGAATCAGGTATTAGAAAACCATCTTACCCTTTACTTTTAAAATTGATAAAAATTTTTAATCAATCATCTAAAAACAAAATAACTAGCTCTCAAATTATTAAAATGGAAAAATTGACACATTTTTTTTGGTGTCCAATAAAAAAAATAACACCCATTATTAATCATGGACAAAAATATGTTTATGATATATCTGTTATTGATAATGAAACATTCTTGGCAGGTTTTGGGGGTCTGTTTGTACACAATACCTTTACTATTGCTAATGTTATTCAACAAACCCAACTCCCAACTTTAGTAATTTCTCACAATAAAACTCTTGCCGGTCAACTTTACCAAGAATTTAAAGAACTTTTTCCTAACAACAAAGTTTCTTATTTTGTTTCTTATTATGATTATTATCAACCAGAGGCTTATATTCCTGCCTCAGATACCTACATTGCCAAAGAAGTTCAAATTAACGACCTTATTGATCGACTTCGTCTTGAAGCTGCTTCCAATTTATTATCCGGTAAAGATAATATTATTATTGCTTCCGTCAGTTGTATTTATAATATCGGCGATCCAACTGAATTTGCCAATTTAACCTTGGACCTTAAAGTTGGAAACAACTATCCTCGTCGCCAACTTTTTGAATCTTTTATTTCTCTTTATTACACTCGATCAGAAATGGAATTTAAACGTTCTACTTTTCGAGTTAGGGGAGAAACTATTGAAATTTGGCCATCCTATACCGATTCTTTTTTATCTCTCGAATTCCAAGATCAAACTTTAATTAAAATTATTCAACACCATCCTTTCACCGCCCAAGAAAAAGTTTTTGACGATTACAAACTTTTCCCGGCTAAACAATATGTTAGTGGTGAAAAAAACCTTCCCGAAGTTTTTGCCAATATTAAAAAAGATTGTGCCAAACAGGTTGAAATGTTTAAAAAACAAGGAAAAATTTTAGAGGCTCATCGAATCGAACAACGGGTTGAATACGATTTAGAAATGCTTCAAGAAACTGGTTATATCAATGGGATTGAAAATTATTCAATTTATTTTGATAAAAATCGAAAACACGGTGACCCTCCTTATACTCTAGTTGATTATTTCCGCCATCTTTGGGGAGATAATTTTTTGACCGTTATTGATGAATCTCACGTTACTGTTCCTCAAATTGGCGGCATGTATGCTGGTGATTTCGCCCGTAAAACTAATTTAATTGATTTTGGTTTTCGTCTTCCCTCAGCTCTTGATAATCGACCTTTGAAATTTACTGAATTTGATTCCCGGGTTTCTAAAGTAATCTATGTTTCCGCCACTCCCTCTGTCTACGAAATTAATGATTCCAAAAATAAAGTTACTG
>JAQVXB010000010.1 GCA_028709405.1 Candidatus Shapirobacteria bacterium | reverse complement strand
TAGAAGGAGCCATGGCTTATGCCGCTTACAAAAAAGCTATCAAAAGTAATTTCAATGTCGGTGATTACCCAGTTATAATTCTTACCGGATGTCAAAGATAAATTTAGAAAATATCATTAACAACTCGCCTTATTTTTTCTTTTTTCTTGTTGTCGATAAATTCCTAGATATAAATCTTCCTCATCTAAAAAATTTCGAAAAAATTTATTTATCAGATTATCCTTCAATCAAACAAAAAAATAGTGGCAAATTATTATCTAACCCCAATGTTATTAACTATATTCTAAAAAAAACTCAGTCTAAAAATCTTATTCCAGCCATAATTCCATTTAAACCATCTGCCAAAGTCGATTTTATCTGTAAAAAATATAAATGGTTAAATATTAGTAATCCATCACCAATCAACCGATTCCTGGAAGACAAAATTAAATTTTCCAAACTTTGTCAAAAATTTAATCTCCCGGTTATTCCTTTTTCTATTGATTCTTTTTCTCAAAAAAACTTTATAAAATATCAACAAATCTATGGATCAAAATTAGTTCTTCAAACTCATTTTGGTTGGGCCGGAAACAGCACTTTTTTTGGTCAATCATGGGATGAAATCAAAAACAAAATTTCTCCAAAGGTCATTACTAAATTTAGTCCCTTTCTTAAATCTTCTTATTCTTTATTAAACAATTGTTGTCTCACTAAATTTGGTTTAATTCAAAGCCCTCCCGCACTTCAATACACCGGCATCAAACCTTATACTCAAAATCCCTTCACTACTGTTGGTCGTCAATGGCCATCAATGGCTCCTCTAAAAATAATAAAAAATATTCAGCAAATTACTAATAATTTTAGTTCTATTTTAAAAGAAATAGGTTATAAAGGTTTTTTTGGACTCGATTTTATTGTTCACCAAAACAGAGTCTATCTCTTAGAATGCAACCCTCGCTTAACCGCCTCTTTCGACTTTTACACTCAAATAGAAAAAAATCTTCAAATTAATCCTTTATTTTATTTTCATTTACTTGAATTTTTAAAAATTAATTATCAAATAGATATAAAATTTGAACAATCACGATTTGATAATCCCAAAATCATTGGTTCAGAATTGACCCCAAAAAACAAAACAAACAATACTTCTAAAAAAATTCATTTTAATTATCCTTTGTTAAAAAATCCTCATTCTCTTTCAATTCCTAAAGACCTACTAAATGAAAAAAACTAAATCACCCCTCCTATTTTTAGTTTTTAGTCTAATCTTTGTCGGCCTTATTTTTATTTCCATCTCCTCGCTTGGTGAAGCTAATTCTACTATTGGTGATAAATTTTTCTTTATCAAAAAACAATTATTTTGGCTAATATTAGGAACTATTTCTTTTTATGTAACCTCTAAAATCAAAATTGATACTATTAAAAAATATTCTTTTGTTCTCTATCTTGTCTCTATTTTAGCCTTAGTTTTAGTTTTAATTCCCGGCCTTGGCAATGAAGCCCTTGGAGCCAGACGTTGGCTTAATTTAGGTTTTACTAGTATTCAACCGTCGGAAATTTTGAAATTAACTTCAGTTATCTATTTTTCCTATCTTTTTTCTAAAGAAGAAAAACGTCATATTAAAAACCTAATTTTTTATCTCGGAATCCCTTTTATTCTTATTATTGTCGAACCAAATTTAAGCACTGCCATTTTAGTTTCCGCTATTGTTGGATCTATTTATTATTTATCTGGCGGAGATGTTCTTCCACTTTTCGGAATCGTCAGTGTAATTTTACTTTTAAGTATCCCCCTTATTTTTCTATCACCATACCGATCAGCCAGATTTAAAACCTTTCTAGAACCACAGCAAAATCAAGAAGGATCCTCCTATCACAGTAATCAAATTCTTTTAACCTTATCTTCTGGAGGTCTTTTTGGCAAAGGTTTTGCTAATTCAGACCAAAAATATAAATTTCTACCAAAAATTTCGACTGACTCGATTTTAGCTGTAATAGGAGAAGAAGTTGGATTTATTGGTCTCTTTGCTGTCCTTCTGATTTATCTATCCTTAATAAATTACTTATTAAAATTTTCTCAAACCATCGAAAATCCATTTCAAAGTTTATTAGTTTCGGGAACTGCCTGTTGGATTGCCTACCAAAGTCTAATTAATATTTCCGCCATTGCCGCTCTTATTCCTTTAACCGGAGTTCCTCTTCCCTTTATTTCTTATGGCGGCTCTTCTCTTTTAACTCTATTTATTGCCATAGGTTTAGTCAGAAATGTCGAAAAAAACCAAAAAATGCTGCTATACTCAAAGGGTGACCACAGTCAAAATAAAAAAGACGATCATCATCACCGGGACCCATCTCACCCCAGCCCTCGAACTAATCCGTCAACTAAAAAATGATAAAAAAACTGATTGGCAAATAAATTACATTGGTCGAAAAAATAATTCTAGTGTCGACAAAACTGCTTCGATAGAATCCAAAATAATTCCCAAAATTGGAATAAAATTTTATCCCCTTAATTGTGGCAAACTAGATCGTCGTTGGCTTCCTAACACCATCAAAGGTCTCCCTCAAACAACCAAATCTCTTTTTACTGCCCTTAAATTAATTAAACAAATAAACCCAGACATTGTCGTCTCTTTTGGTGGTTATGTCTCCGTCCCAATTATTATTGCTTCTTTTTTTAAAAAAATACCATCAATTACCCATGAACAAACATTAACTAACAGTTTAACCACCAAAATTAATAGTCTCTTTGTTAATAGAGTTGCTCTATCTTTCGATTATCAACATCAAAAAAACAAACTTCCAAAAAACAAAATAGTCGTAACTGGTAATTTGTTAAGACAGGAACTTTTCAAACCACAAAAATCAAAAATAGGGGACCAAATAAAAAAAATAACCACTAAAATAATTTTCATTACAGCCGGAAATCAAGGTTCCCACACCATTAATTTAATTATAAAAAATATTTTACCCCAGCTAAAAAATTATTTTATTATTCATCAAACTGGTAAAAACGATTTTTCCACTTTTCAAAAATTAACCAGTAAATATAATAATTATTTGGCCTTTGATTATTTAGAGAGTAATGATATGAGTCATATTTTAAATTCATCAGAAATAATTATTAGTCGATCTGGTGCCAATACTAGTCAAGAAATTGTTGCCTTAAATAAAAAATCAATTTTAATTCCTTTAAAAGTTAGTCAACAAAATGAACAACTACTAAATGCTCTTTGGGTAAAAGAAAAAAATCTAAATTTAACCGAAATTATCGAAGAAAAAAACCTAACTGAAAAAAATATTTTAGAAAAAATCACTAAATTAATTTCTTATAAAACAGAAAAAAAAACCATTAAAGACAATCAAAATTCAAAATTTTTAAATTTAATTTATGAAATTATTTAAAATTTTTTTATTTATCATTCTTATTCTCTCATTATCTTTTTCTGCCTATTCTCTAACTATTTTTTCCCAAGAAAAAGTTGATCCGAATTCTCCTAAAAATAATTTTTATCTCCAATTGGAACACGGTTTAAAAACAGCCAAAATAGAAATTGCCAAAACTACCATTAGGGATTATCAAAATCAATTCGAATTCTATATAATTAATGAAAGTAACAACCCAATTAAAATTATCTTATCAACCCAAAAAAATCCCTATTGGCAAATTACTTCTTTACAAGAAATTTTAAAAACAGCTAAAATTAATAATAAACAACTGCAATTAGTTGATTTAAGCATCAACCATCCATATGCAACATTCAAAAATAATTAATATCATCGACATCGGCACCTCAAAAGTTACCACCCTAGTTGGACAATATTTTGAAACTGAAGATAAATTTAATATCGTTGCTGTTTCATCTATTCCTTCGCTTGGTTTTAGAAAAGGTCAAATAATTAATCTAGAACAAGCCTCTCACACCATCACTCAAAGTATTGAATCTGCCGAAAGAATGGCTGGATTTCAAATAAACAATGCTCATATTTCCATCTCTGCTCCCCATATTGAATCTATTAATTCCCATGGCGTCGTTGCTATCAGTAATCCTAATGGTGAAATTGACATCAACGATATCACCCGAGTAACCGAAGCCGCTAAAGCCATTTCTTTGCCCAGTGGTAAAGAAATAATCCATATTATTCAACGAAAATTTACTGTCGATGGTCAAGAAGGGGTAATCGACCCTGTCGGTATGAATGGCATTAGACTCGAAGTTGAGGCTCACTTAATTCTTGCCTCTAGTCCCGCCCTAAAAAACCTCAAAAAATGTCTCGAAGACATTGGTGTCAAAATTGAATCCTTAACCTATGCCGGTCTTAGTACTGCTACTGCCGCCTTAACTGATACTGAAAAAGAATTAGGTGTCGCTCTCGTCGATATCGGTGGCAGTATCACCAATATAACCATCTTTATTGAAGGTTCACCTGTTTTTTCTTCCGTTATTCCAGTTGGAGCCAATAATGTTACCAACGACATTGCCATTGGTCTAAGATTTTCTATTGAAGATGCTGAAAAAATAAAATTAAAATTAGCTAAATTAGCTGAAACAAAAAAATTTGAAGATGAAGTAGATTTGTCCCATTTTGACATTCACTCTGATGATAAAAAGAAAATTTCCCTTCAAATGGCGATTAATGGCATCATCAAACCTAGACTAGAAGAAATATTTAGTTTAATTTACTCCCAAATTGAAACCAGTGGTTTTCATCAATCTATCCCTGCCGGAATTGTTTTAACTGGTGGTGGAGCTATGACTGTCAATGCTAAAGAAATCTGCAATAAAATAATTCCTCTTCCTTTAAGAATTGCCAACCCTCCAAAAGTTGGTGGTATAGTTGATGATATTATCAATCCAGCTTATACTAGTACCATTGGCCTCATGATTCATAACAAAAATTCTAAAAAAAGTAGTGGGGCAAGTATTAAAGTTCCAAAAGTATCTATGGGTGGATTTTTTAGCAAAATAAAAAGCCTATTAGAACCACTTTTACCCTAAAATATGGGATTAATTAAAACTCTTACCGGACAATTTGCCAAAATAAAGGTCATCGGTGTTGGTGGTGGCGGTAATAATGCCATAAACTCAATGATTGCTGAAGATGCCATCAAGGGAGTTGATTTTATTTCTGTAAATACCGATTCTCAAGCTTTATTAAATTCTCAAGCTTCAATCAAAATTCAAATTGGTGAAAAATTAACCAAAGGTCTCGGGGCCGGAGGTAATCCTCAAATCGGTCAAAAAGCTGCCGAAGAATCAAGAGAAAGAATTAAAGAAGTATTAGAAGGAACTGATATGGTTTTTGTTACTGGTGGCATGGGTGGAGGAACTTGTACCGGTGCTGCTCCTATTATTGCTCAAATTGCCAAAAAAGAACTAGGTATTTTAACCATTGGTGTTGTCACTAAACCATTTTCATTCGAAGGTACCCGACGCATGACCAACGCCGAAGAAGGTATTTCTCAATTAAGAGAAAATGTTGACACTTTGATTGTGATTCCCAACCAAAAGGTTATGGAAGTTGTTAATAGTAAAGCCACCCTTTTAGAGGCTTTCAAAATCGCTGATTCTGTTTTAAGCAAAGGTACCAAAGCTATCGCCGATTTAATCACTGTGCCGGGCCTTATCAATCTTGATTTTGCTGATATAAAAACCGTTATGAGTAATGCTGGGTCAGCCCTAATGGGAGTAGGAGAGGCCGAAGGTGAAAATAAAATTCAAAAAGCAGTTGAAGACGCAATTGATTCACCTCTAATTGAAGTCAATATTGAAGGAGCCAGAGGAGTCTTAATTAATGTCACTGGTGGACCAGATATCACCATGGCTGAAATTGAAGAAGCAGCAAAAACCATCACTGAAAGAACAGCTCCTGACGCTAATATAATTTTCGGAGCCACCATCGACAATGATCTTAAAGGCAGAGTTAAAATATCGGTTATTGCCACTGGTTTTGACACCAGTCGTGCTAGCCTTTATCAACACATAAAAAAACCACAACCTACCCTAATTAATTTGCCAAAACCAAATAAAGTTCAAACTTCCGAAACCAAAGATGTCACCAATCCTAATGAACTCAACGATAATCAAATTAAAGAATTTTTAGATAACAAAGAAGTTCCAGCTGGAATTGATATTGTTGATGAATACGACATTCCTGCCTTTTTAAGAAAAAATAAATAAAAAAAAGACCGATAAATTCACAAATGCTTGCGCAAAATGTAAACCCACCGGTCTAATTTAATTAACTGTCCAACATACTTTCTGCTGCCACTCTTTGATCTAAAGACCAATAAACGACAACCCGTCCATATGTTTTCACAAGCTCTTCAGCTTTTAAAGGCTGATTTTCTGGAAGAGTATCATCAAATACTACATCATCGTTTGATGAATAGAGATGAACTTCTCCAGAAACATAGGCTCCCTTGGGAATAAAAACAGTCTTATTACTTTCAACAACTGTAATTTTCCCTTCAGGAATAGTCTGAAATACTTTGTGATCGTAAAGATTAGATAAAGCAAAACCCAAGAAAATAATTCCAACAATGACTATTAAAGCCACAATTGGAGCAACTTTCTCAATTAGCCAATTGGCCAAATAAGTTTGCTTTTTAACCTTAACATAATCACCATAATCAGCATATCTCCGAACATCGTTCATCTTTCTTACCTCTTTCTTTCTTGTTTTTAGACAGTAAATTGTTTATGTACTTTCCCTATATTTTATTCTCCAACGCATTGTTGAAGACAATTTTAAAGAATTTTATGTGAGTTGTTAGCTTTCGCTATCAATTCAGACCTATAATATCAAAGATTAGTTAAAAAGTCAATATTCTAACCTTCAAATTAATCTTAAATAAGCTAAAATTAGCTAATGTCGAGATCTCTCTGGTTACCAACCATAATTAGTCTATCTGTTCTATTTTGTATTAATATTTTGATGATCAGTTCAATTGCTCCAAATTTGGTTTTTAAACAACTATTTGCCTGGATATTAGGGATAATCTTTTTCTTTATAGGTAAACAAATAAACCTAAAACAACTTAATTCCTATAAGTGGCCAATTTTCATTGTTTGCTGTCTTCTTCTTCTTTTCCCAATTATGTTAAACAGTATTACACGAGGTTCTCGTCGTTGGATTTATCTCGGTGGATTAACTCTTCAACCTTCTGAATTTACCAAACCATGGCTCATGTCATTTTTATCCAATACTAATCTTCCCTTACTCCACTTTATTCCCATCTTTATAATTATGGCCCAACCCGACCTCGGCAGTGCTATTTCAGTTTTCTTTTTAATTATTCCTTTAATTTTATATAACAAGAAATTACTTAAATTATTTTTAATTTTCGGATTAATTTTTATTTTAGTTTCTCCCTTAGTTTACAAATATGTTTTACACGATTATCAACAAAAACGCATTCAAACCTTCTTAAATCCTAAAGCCGATCCTTTAGGTGAAGGTTATAACGTAATTCAATCCCAAATAGCTATCGGCTCAGGTGGATTTTTTGGTAAAGGTTACAGAAAGGGGACTCAAGGACAATTATTATTTCTGCCAGAAAAACACACTGATTTTATGTTTGCCACCACTGCCGAAGAATTGGGATTAATTGGAATTTCTATTGTCCTTTTTTCTTATTATTTGTTAATTAGTACTCTTTTTAATAAAGCTTTTTCCACCAAAAACCGACCTCTCTTTATTTTCACCCTAGGAATTGCCATCCAAATTTGGCTACAAGCTTCAATTAATATCGGTATGAACATTGGACTTTTACCAGTCACCGGCATCCCTTTGCCCTTCATTTCTGTTGGTGGTTCATCTATTATGACCTTACTCTTTTCTCTCGGAATTATTTACTCTTCTTAAATCTTGTCAAGCTAATTTCCTATGCTATAATCGAACAGTATGAAATACGCTGTTATTGCCATTTCTGGCACCCAACACCAAGTCGAAGAAAATCAAAAAATTGTCATTGATCTTTTAGATGTTAAAGAAAATGAAAAATCTTCAACTGATCAAGTTTTATTAACCGTAAATGAAGACAAAGTTAAGGTTGGTACTCCAACTGTTAAAGATGCTTCAGTTGAATTTAAAGTTTTAAGACACTATCAAGGTGAAAAACTTAAAGTTTTTAAATATAAATCAAAATCACGTTATCGTAAAACCACTGGTTTTCGAGCTCAATTAACCGAAATCCAAATTACTAAAATTAACTTTTAACTAAAAACTAAAGCACTAAAGCTCTAATTAACTAAATTATGGCACATACAAAATCACAAGGTAAAACAAATCAAAAATCAAATCGACCAGGGCAAAGAAGAGGTGTCAAGGTTTTTGGTAGCCAAAAAATTAACACTGGCGAAATTATTGTCCGACAAGTTGGTTCCAGTTTTCATGCTGGTAAAGGTGTAAAAACCGGTAAAGATTTTACTATCTATGCCATTAGACCTGGTATTGTCAAATTCTTCAAAAAATTTGGTAAAAATATAGTCTCTGTTGTCAAAAAATAAGATTGATTTACTTTGAGTCATTTTTGGATACTTTTTTCACGACATCTTTCATAGTAACCTTTTACTATGATGAAACAAGTTACTCAGATTCCAACTAATCAACTCGAACCAAACCCGCTTCAACCCCGAGGGATTATAAATCCTGAATCAATTTCTGAATTAGTTGAGTCTATTAAAGAACACGGTATTCTTGAGCCTCTAATTGTTGCCAAAACTCCAGCTGGATACCAAATTATTGCCGGAGAAAGGCGCTGGCGAGCTGCTAGAACCCTTAAATTAGAATATGTTCCTGCCATTATTAAGGAAACAAATCCACAACAAATGTTAGAAATGGCCATTGTTGAAAATCTTCAACGAAAAGATTTAAACCCAATCGAACGGGCCAAGGCTTTTTTAAGACTTAAAGAGGAATTCTCTTTTGATAACAATCAAATTGCCAAAAAGGTCAGCAAAAGTGTCCCTTATGTCATTAATTGTATTAAATTAATAACTCTACCAGATGCCATTAAAGATGGTATTCTGTCTGGATTGATCAGTGAGGGACATGCTAGAGCTCTGTCTGGAATAGGCGACACTAGATTAATGATTGAGGCCTACAAAATTGTTTTGAAAGAAAAAGCTTCCGTTAGAAGAGCTGAAGATATTGCCAGAAGAATGCGCAAAAAAATAGAAGAAGGGGATGTTCCCATTACCAAAGAAAATTTACCTCAATTTTTAAAATCAAAAATTGACAATATTGGCCAAGATCTCCAATCTGTTTTTAATAATAAAACAACCTCAGTAAAAATTGTTCAAACCAATATTCTAACTAAAGTCACTTTCCAATTTAAAGGGCCAATAGACCAAAGATTTGATGAACTAAAAAATCTTTATAAACAAATCTGTAAGAAGGATCTACAAAATTAAAATCTGACTGCTGGAATTAAACCAACCGCTGACACCGGCCAATACTTAAAAAAAGCCTTCCCAACAATTAAATTCTTTTTGATTGGACCAAACTCTCTACCATCTCTTGAATGCTTTCTATTATCACCCAAACACAAATATTGATCTTCTGGAATTATCTGCTCAACTCCTTCTTGAGAAAATTGACCCGGATCAGTCAAAACTCCATCTGGTAAAAAAGTCTGTTCTAATAATTCACCGTTTAAATAAACCTGACCTTCTTTAACCATTATTCTATCTCCAGGTATTCCAATCACCCTTTTTATATATTCACACTCTTCAGCCGCACAAGGTTCACTAGCTGGCGCCTTAAACACTATTACATCACCCCGTTGAGGATCCCCGAATTGATATGATAATTTTTCTGTCAATAAAAACTCTTTATCAACAAAATTAGGTACCATTGAACTTCCTTTAACTTCGTTCGGTTGAGCTACAAAAAGATACAGTAAAACAAATACTGCCAAAGCTAAGACGATTGATTGAATAAAATCAAGAATAAAACTACCAATTGACCCTCGTTGGTTTTTATAATTTATATTTTGCATGATGAACAATTATAGTGTAATTTTGTCGATCTTGGTATAATCTGATTTAATCAGGTTGTTTAGCTCAGTTGGTTAGAGCGTTCCGTTCACATCGGAGAGGTCAGAGGTTCGAATCCTCTAACAACCACTTTTTATAATCATTTTTATGGCTAATTTTTAAAGTTTCACTTCCATAATTCATTGCCGTAAAGTTATTAGCACAAACTCCAAAATAATCATTGTCGTTTATTTTCTTTTTATTAAACTCCAATAACCTCTCCATCTCTTTATAACTAATAGCTGAATTTTCACTTATTTTAAAAATATTTCGATATTTTAAACTAACCAGTTTGTTTATTAAATTTTGATAATTATCAATTTTTTTAAAACCAGAAATTGCTTTATTTTTGGAACAATTTTCTATAATAGATAACCATAAGGTTGTATTATCAATAATTTTCTGACTAATATTTTTTTCATTATTTCTCTGTCTAAAATCAAAAATATTTTTTATTAGTATCTTTGGCTGATTTTTTTCTAAAAATTTTAATGCCAATTTTAAATCCTTATTATTCTTATTTAAAATCAAAAGAGAGTTAATATCATCTCTAATAATTGATCTCAAAAACGAAATATTATCATTATCCTCAATTACTTGTCCATTTTTAGGATTAATTTTAATATTATTAATTTCACCATTTGTTATGTTCTTTTCCCAATAAAACCAATTATTATCATTAGTATTACCCACCACTAAATGAATTAAACCATCATTATTACCCACTAAATTAATAGTGCAAAAATTATAATTATTATTCTTAATAATCACAAAACCATTATTTTCTAAAACTTGAGGCTCATCATCACATTTAACTGAATAATTAACTGGCGACCCAACAAAAACCACTAAACTGTCTTTATAATCATCAAAATCACTAGTAATATTAACTTCACTTAACCCAATTCCCAACATCACTTGATTTATTGTTTTTCCAACAATTTCTCCATGTTTACTATCAACTTCTATAAAATTATTTTTATCATAATTTGCACTTTTAACCAAAACCGTACCATCACCATTATTGGTATATAAAAATTTATCAATTTTACCGTCAGGCCAAAGACCTAAAATCCGATCAAAAATAGTATTCTTTTTTAATTTAATTGAATCTGTTGTTTCATAACCTTTTCCAACAAACAAATCCAAATTAAGTTGATCACCTAAATTTAAATTGTTTTGATTTATTAAATAATCATTTTTTGTTTCCAATTGATCATTACTCAAAAACAAACCATCCTTTTTCAAGAAAGAAAAAGTAGGCAACAAATCCTTCACCGAAGGTGTATATGTCCTAACAGCTTCCATATCAGTTCTAGTTGTTAATCCTTGTAATTTCAATAAAACTTTAAGAGCAATAGAACTAAAATCAGACAAATCAGAAATCTGACCTCCATTCCAAGCTTCATAAGCATCTACAGACCCTAAATGAGGACTCCCCAAAGTAATAACTTTCTCTAATCTAGAATCGTCCTTATTATTTTCAGCCCAAATTCTTGAAACCAATCCACCCAAACTATGACCAACCAAAACAACTTTTTCATTAGAACTAATTTTTTGATTAATAAAAATATTTAAATTATCCACAATTTCTACTAGTGGTTTTCTCCAATCATAATTCCATACATAAAAATCCTTATTTATCTCTAAACTATTGTCCTCCATGGCTTTTATTAATCCATCATAATTCCTTACAAAAGGTGTCATTACCCATTGATTGTTGTCAACATTGCGATTATAAACAATAGCCTCAGAGTTCCAACTCGCCCCAAATCCAGGGATAATTATTAATTTTTTGTCTGATTCTTCTAAATAATCAAAATTAGATTCAACTTTAACATCATCCACAGACAACAATGACCAAGAACCAGATCCTCCAGATTCTTTATTTCCAAACCATAAATGGGTAGGAACACACTGGTTTTCAGCTGTTTCATATATTTTATTTTCATCTAAATATATCTCATACCGTTCACTTGTCTTTTTAATAATAAAATTGTGCCACTGATCATCTGAGAAATTAAGCATGACATAATTTCTACCTATGGTATCAAAAATATTATTAAAATTGGTACAATTTTCAGTCCTTTGACTAAAATCGTTATAATAAAAGTGAGAACCATTTTCCAAATCATTCCAGATTCCAAACTGATAATATAAATTACCACCAGAGTTAGTAAAACCAACACCAATACCATCACCAAAATAACTCGTTGACCTATACTTGAATCTAACGTTTGCAACCCAATCATTGTTTTTGTCAAAAATATTGTTATTACTAATAATCAAAGGGTATACATAAGAACCATAATCCATTTCTAAATTAACCATTCCATCAGAATAAACAACATAATCAGGGTTTTGTATATAATTCCATTTAGTATTATCTTTATAATCAAAGTTGTCATGAAAATAATCAATTCCGAAAACAGGAGATATATTAAAAAACAAAAAAACAATTGACAAAAATATGTATTTATTCATATTTTAATAATATTATAT
>JAQVXB010000077.1 GCA_028709405.1 Candidatus Shapirobacteria bacterium | reverse complement strand
ATTTTTCTGTTAGCTGTTCCCTAACATAAAAAACAAAGTGTGGAGCTAAAATTCCAGTTCTATCTAAATAATAATTTAGTTTTTCTTCTTTAGCTTTTTTCATCTCTTCTTCACTAATAAAACCAACTTCATACATTCTCGTTAATACTAATTCTTGTCTGTTTTTTGCTGCTTCTGGGTTACTAAATGGATTATATTTAGTTGGTGATCCCGGCAGACCAGCTATTAATGCCGACTCAGACAAACTTAAGTCTTTTACATCTTTATTAAAAAACCCCTTTGCTGCCGACTGAACTCCCCAAATTGTTCCTCCATAAGGGGTTTGGTTAAAATACATTTCTAATATTTTATCTTTATCGTAAAGTATTTCCGTTGCTACAGTTAGAATTGCCTCTTTAATTTTTCGGGAAATTGTTCTTTCTTGGGTCAATAAAGCATTTTTAACCAATTGTTGAGTAATAGTTGATCCTCCTTGAAGTCTTTTTTTAAATATAGTTCTATAAAGACCTCTTAAAATTCCTCTTAGATCAAAGCCATTATGTTTATAAAAATTTACATCCTCAATTGCTAAAGTTGCTTTTTTTAAATTATCAGATACTTCTTTAAGTTCAACCGGTGTTCTTCTTTTGTCTGTATAAATTTCAAATAATAAATTACCTTTTCTGTCTAGTATTTGAGAAGATTGGGGATATTCTCCACTACTCAATTTAGTTGGATTAGGAATTTCCTTAATTATATAAACAACTACTAAAATCAAAAAAACTATTACTGCTATCCACCATTTTCTAAAAATAGACTTATTCTTCTTTCTCTTTTTCTTCATTATTTTTTTGATTCCACTCTTTAAGTTCATTTATAGTTTTATTTATCTCTTCATTTTTGTAATTTAAAGATTTTACTATATCTTCATAAGCTAAACCAGCCTGATCTATTTGTTGATTAACTTTCGAAATTTCAATATCTTTTTTATTTTCTTCAGACAATATTTTTTTGGCTTCCTTTAAATGGGATATAGATTCATTTAAAGTTTTTATAATTAAGTCTTCTTTTTCGCCTTTTTTTATTAATTCAACAGTTTCAAACAACCTTTTGTCTGCAATTAGAAGACACACTTCAGATTTGTCTTTTGGTATTTGACTTAATTCAATCCATAAATTATCTCTTATTTTTTTTATTGGGTATTTAATATCTTCAGGTCCAACTTTACTTTCTGGAACTTTATATATTTTTTTTATTTTTTCACCGTCTTTTTCATCTATATATTCGATTGGTATACCTCTTAAATTATTTTCTTTTTTTTCATTTGCCATTATTTTTAAACCAGTTAAAACTAAAGATCCAAACAATACTAAAAATCCAGTTACTAGAAAAAAAAATCGGCCAAAATATTTCAAAATTTTTTCTTTGGACAGGGAAAGCATTATTATATTCTATCACTTAACGGTGGAAAAAAGCTTGATGTAGATTAATCTTTTCCTTTTTTATTCTTTTTTTCATATACCAAAACTGTGGCCAAAACATCAACCAATTTATTATTTTATCTGACATCTGAAATCTGACATCTGAAATCTTTTTATCTGACATCTGACATCTGACATCTGATATCTTACTAGCATAGCCAGTAGCTACCCATTTTTTTGCCCAACTATTAACAATAATAAACTTTTCGTAGATTTTACTTTTATTTATTAATGGCTTCATTAAAATTAAATCAATGGCATTTTGTAAATTTTGTCTATTTTTTGGTAGTAATAAATTATTTTCATCCAACCATAAATTAAAACAAAATTCATCTCTATTTTCTTTTTGTCCGTATTTTCTGTGAGGTATTTTATTTTTAAAAATGAACCATCTTAACTTAAATCTGTTTAACCATAATTTATTTTTTCTAGTGATAATTATTAGATCAATATCATCATTTTTTTTTGGATATTCCGCCGCTACTGATCCAGTAACTCCTAAAAACAGAATATCTTTAAATTTATTTTCAATTAATTTTGCCAATTGTTTAGCCTTTTTAGTTTTTTGTTTTGCAAAAGTCTCCCTTTTATCAAAGGGAGATGTCCAAAGGACAGAAGGATTTAAACTATTTATTTCCTCTTTTTTATAAACTTTGTTACTTATAAGTCTTTCAAATAATTGTTTTTTCGTTAATTTACCACCATATTTTTCACTATAATTAATGGTTTTCTTAACCGCACTTAAAATACTCATTTAACTATTTTATCTCAAAAAATAATCGCTCTTGATATAATCAATCATCTAATGATAAATAAAAGTTCCAAAATATACCGTCTTTGGGAGATGATTCCTGGTTTTTTTGCTTGGATGACTATCCTTTTCCCTATTTGGGGTGCTTTTGTTGTTCCTCGGGTTGTTGCTTATTTTGTCATTGCATTTTTAGTTTATTGGCTATATCAATCATTTAAGGCAGCCATTCTTGCAATAATCGGTTATTTTAAAATTAAAACCGCCAAATCTATGAATTGGCAGGAAGAATTTCAATCTAATTTTAAAGCCAACTGGCTCAAGAGGAATGATATTAACCATGTCATTATTATTTCTTCTTATAAAGAACCAAACGAAGTTATTGACATGGCTATCGGCAGTTTAGCTTCTCAAATTAATATTAATCTAAAAAATATCCACGTTATTCTGGGTCAAGAAGAAAGAGCTGGTAAAGAAAATAATCAACAAACCATCGATTATTTTTCTAAAAAATATAAAAATGTCTTTGGAAATTTAATTTTTACCGAACATCCGGCTGATTTACCAAAAGAGATTGCCGGTAAACATACTAATGAAGCTTGGGCTGCTAAATATTTTAAGAAAAATTTTATCGATACTGGTAAGTATAAAATTGAAAATTTAACTCTTACTAGTTGTGATGTTGACACTATTTTTAACCCCCAATATTTTTCCGCTTTAACTTACAATTTTGCCTCAAATCAAAATAGATATTTTCGTTTCTGGCAATCGCCGATTTTTTGGCATAATAATATAAATCAAGTCCCGGGGCCAAT
>JAQVXB010000076.1 GCA_028709405.1 Candidatus Shapirobacteria bacterium | reverse complement strand
GCACTGAAGACGAATTCTTTATTTCAACGATTCGGCTAATTCTTGAAAATCAATTTTTTCTGGTAATTCATCCATCCATTTTTTTAATACTGGTGACACTTTTTCTACATCGATTGTATATTCTCTTTTTTGATTGGCTTTAATTATTTCATGCCATAATTCCGAATCCCAAAGAGGATGATCTGATTCCGGTGGCATTGGTGTTTTTCTGTCTTTATCAAGATAAGCTAGATTGTAAAAAGCAATGACGGGAAGGCAAATTGCATATTTTAATATTGGATGAAAAGTATATCTACCATCTTTTGATTTATGAAGTTTTAAAATGATATTGATATTTTCTAAAAAATTAGAATAATCATGAGTAATAATACATTTAATACAGCTCAAAAATGCTTTTTCATATTTTCCAACCGATTTTAATTCTAAAACTCGATCAATTTCATTAACAGTTTTATTAATTTTTTCAGGTGCTTTATCTTTATTTATAATTAAATAAAGACTATTGGCAAAAATATTACTTTCAGTTCGACCTTTACTAAATGGTCCTGGTTTATTATTTAAATAAGCTTGAAGAAGATCTTGGTCATTAACAGCAGCGGTGATTAAGACAAAGTCAATATGAGCAACATCAGTACCAGCAGATTTAAGGGTAAGAGATTGACTGTAAAAGTACGATAATCTGCAAAAAGTACAAAGACCATTTATTAGTTCAGTTGTATTTTTGTTTAAATAATTATTATAAAGGGAATAATTAACACACTGAGTAGCAATTTCATGTAAAATTGAACCAAAACTGCCAGTATAATTTAATCTCTTGTAAATATCTAAAAAATATTCAAATTTATTTTTACAATAGTCTTGTAAGTATTCTTTTGTAAGAAAATTTTCACCATAATGTTTTCTATTAAGAGCTAATAATTCTTCTATTTTTTTATTATCGTTTTTGTTCATATTTTTATTTTAAACTAACTCTTTAAAATCATTGTTTAAAATTCCAATTATGTCTATATTATACACAATCTACCATTAATTTATTTATTTATATCATCTTCAAAGCGGAGGATTCCACTAAATTTGTACCCACTTGTTAAAGTGCTATTTCATATTCAAAAAATTTGCTTTAAATTAGTTTATATGAAATCTTACTATTATAAGTCATTTATAATTAAAAATATAGTGGATAAATACGTATAAACAACAATTTATAGGTATGTTAAAATATTAAAATGAAATATGATGATGCGTCCTTTAAAATTTATAAGGAACATGTTGATCAATTTGATAAATTATTCCCTAAAGGTGGCAAAAAACCAGAACCTACGGATTGGCGACCAATGGTTTTTAAATTAGATGGAGAAACAGTTGCCTTATTTGTTATTCGTTATCAACCAAACGAGAGGATAACTGAAATTGATTCTTTTATTACCAATGATCCACCTACTTTTGAAGGCTATAGTGGAACCAAAATGGCTGCCTTATTTATTCTCTGTGATGCCTATAGATATGGTTCAACAATGGAAATAAGATTTACAAAAAATGTCGAAGATGGGTGGGTTCCTTTAACACTTATTGCTATGGCTGATGCTTTAGAAATAGAGTTAGAAAATATTGGTGAGGGTATTATTACCCCTAAAGAATCAAGAATGCTTTTTATAGCCTTAACTGGTTTTTCGGTGGAAGCTACAAATAAAATTAATGAGATAACTATTAATGGCTTAGTTTCACCAGAACATATTTGTTGTTTGATCCACAGTAATAGCTATAGTTTAGAAAAAATTGAAGAAATTTTATTAACTGAAGAAAATCCAGGTTTAATTTTAAAGGATTTAAAATGTCAGCCGAGTGATTATCTTAAATTTAATATTTAGAACAGAATATTAAATATGGGTTATGATCTTTCCAATAAACAAAAAGAATATTTCAGATTCGCTCAATCTTACTGGAGTAAGGTATTAAAAATAGCGGCAAATAATGGTTGGAAAGCTAAAGGAACAATTATTCCTAAAAATTATAAACATAGTGATTGGAATGGAAACTATTATGAAAATTCAGGTCAAATTGTCGCAGATGATGATGCTATAAATCTAGGCCAAGCCCTGCTTAAATCAATAAAAATATTATCCCAAAAAACAATTCCTGAACCCAAAATGCCAAGTCCAAAAGATGAAGTTGCTTGGAAAAAATTTATAAATCTCCTTCCGGAGGATTTTTTTCAAACCCAGACGGTGTTGAAAGTATAAATAACTTTGCAAAATATTGCCTTAAAGGTGCTTTTGAAATTCATTAGTTTAAATCTTTAATCTAACCAAGATATTGTTAAAGATTCTTTTATATCCTATAATTCCCTTGAATTAAACAATTCACTTCGCGTGGATTTTTGTTTTTAATTCTAGTGTTTGTGCGCTATCCGCACATTAACAATTTGATTACCTAGAAAGGGGTGATTTTATGGACGAGAAAATGGGTCAATGGAAGTCTGGGTGCAAGCGTTGTGGTAAGGAAATGAAATATTCAGATCGGTCCTATAAGGTCGACCTCGAAAAAGGATTTTCCAGACCAGAATATTGCAAAGAATGTCAAGCTGAAGAAATAAAAACTAGATCAGAAATGGGAGTGGCCTATGTACCAGTGAAAGTAAAGAAAGGAGTTAATATTAATAGTTTTGGTGAATTAAATCATCCTGGTCGAAATCATACCTTGTCTTTTAAGAAAGGACATTTTGTTGAAGATCAATTCGGAATAACCCCAAATAAAATTAAAGAGTTAGCTGATTGGTTTAAAGATCCAAAACATCGAGTTGCAGTTGTTGTCGGATCAACTGGTTCTGGTAAATCAACTGCCCTTCCTGCTTGGTTGATTAATCCACCAAAAGAAACGGGTCTTCCTTTAGATTATTTTACTCGTGAAGGACAAATTATTCACACACAACCACGAATTAATGCTGCTGAAGGACAAGCCAAATTTGTCGCCGAAACCCTAATGGGAGTTGATGTTGGAGCTGGACTTGATATTGGTATCATAAACAGTAAAAACAAAAACTCAGATCGACGTAACCTTTGGATTCCAGTTACTGATGGAATTTTTAAAAATCTAATCATTAAAGGTATATTAGGAAGTTTTGGTTATGTCATTATCTATGAGGAACATGAAAGATCGCTTAATATAGACGAAAT
>JAQVXB010000075.1 GCA_028709405.1 Candidatus Shapirobacteria bacterium | reverse complement strand
AAATTTAAACCTGATTTAATTGTCGCCGGCCCTCTTCCCACTACTATTGTCCTCTATGCTGAATGGTTAAAAAAAATAATTAATAAAATAAACAATTTCCCCTCCTTTCGTCAAAGGAGGGGATTAAGGGATAGATTTTGCAAATTACTAATTAATTCTTCTTTCCACCCCACTGATCCCGATTTCCAACAAATTCCATTAATTAATACCCTTAAAAAAGCTGATTATTTATGGACTTTAACTCAATTTGAAACTGATTATTTTATTAAAAATTTCAATATTAATCCTAAAAAAATAATTCTTGCCGGCAACGGTGTCGACTCAAATTTTTTAAAAAAAGAAGAAAATTTCCCCTCCTTTAGTCAAAGGAGGGGATTAAGGGGTAGATTTAATATCTTATTTATCGGTTCTCTTGCCTCCCACAAACGCGTCAATCTCCTCATCAATTCCTTCGCAAATATCCCCCTCCTTTCGTCAAAGGAGGGGACAGGGGTAGATTTAACCATCGCTGGTCAACCAACCCTCTTCTACCCTCAAATCGAAAAAAAACTAAACTCTCTTGATCCCCAAATAAAATCAAAAATAAAATTTATTTTCAATTTTCCTCAAAAAGATTTAACCAAACTCATTGATAACTGTTCTGTTTTAGTTTTGCCTTCAATCCAGGAAAGTTTTGGTTTAGTCATCATCGAGGCTTGGGCCAGACAAAAACCAGTCATTTGTTCCGACATTCCATCATTAAGTGAATTGATAAAAAAAACCAATGGGGGATTATTGTTTAAAACCGATGATGGCAAAGATTTAACCAAAAAAATTCAACTAATTTTGAATAATCCTAAAAAAGCACAACAAATGGGTAAAGATGCTTATAAATATGTTAAAAATAATTATACTTGGGACAAAGTAGGAGAAAAAATATGCCAAAAAATATTATCTTAATTTTAATTTCCGCTCTAATAATTATTGCCATTTTAATTTGGCGTTTAGTATTTTTTAACCCTTCACCAGCTAAATTTATTGACATTAAAATTAATAACAACAACTACAAAATTGAATTAGCACAAAACTCGGCTCAAAAAATAAAGGGTCTATCAAATCGAGATAGTCTTTGTCCAAATTGCGGCATGCTTTTTATTTTTTCTTTTGAAACCGATCTACCTTTTTGGATGAAAGATACTCTTATTCCTTTAGATATGATTTGGCTAGACAAAACCGGTAAAGTTGTCGACCTAAAAACTGCCACTGAAACCAATTCTTCAAAGCTTTATCAAAACCAATCTCCGGCTCAATATGTTCTAGAACTAAATGCCAACGAAGCCAAAAAAATAGGTCTTAAAATCGGCGATATAATTCCATTACCAAACCTTAGTGAACAATAAAAAAAATATTAAAAAAGAAAAAAAACAGAGTCCCGCCCTGTTAAGGGAGGGGATTGGGGAGGGTTTTATTAATTTTTCAATCATCATACCCAACTACAACGGCTCTCAATTTTTAGCCGATTGTTTAAAATCTCTACTAACTTCTCTTTCCAAACTAAAATCAACGGAAGTTGAAATTATTTTGATCGACAATGCCTCTAAAGATAACAGTATTGAAATCTTTGAACAAAATATTCCTAAAAGTTTTAATTATCGAATCTTGTTAAATTCTAAGAATAAAGGTTTCGCTGGTGCTGTTAATCAGGGTATAAAAATAGCCAAACATCAATATGTAGTTTTGTTGAACAACGATCTAACTATGTCCGAGGATTGGTTTCAATTAATTTCACAATCAATTAAAGACAATAAAAATCCGAAAGTAGCTACTTTTTTTGGCACAGTTCTCACCAAAGATGGGACTAAATATGAATCTCAAGGTTTAGATTTTTTCTATTCCGGCAAATGTCAAAACATTTCCAACGGCTTCCCTTTTTCTAAATCTTTATTAACACCCTGCCCTGTCAAGGGAAGGGTTTGGGAAGGATTTTTTGTCTGGGGTGCTTCCGCCGCCTTAATCGTTTATAAAAAAGAAATTATAAAAAAAATTGGTCTCTTTGATGAAGATTTTTTTGCCTATGAAGAAGATGTCGATCTCGCTCTTCGCCTTCATAATTTAAATTACCAAACTCTTTATATTCCTAAAGCTCTTTCCTATCACCTTGGTGGTGGCACTAGTAATAAAATGGGTATTTTTAGAAATAAAATGGATACCAAAAACTGGATTTATATTATTATTAAAAATTTTTCTTTAAAAGAAATAAGTCAAAATTTTTTCCAAATTTTTGAAGAAAGACTTAGAAATTTATCTGGATTAACCAAAAAAACTATCAATTTTTATAAAATAAAGGCAATTTTTTATTTACCCCTCGTTTTGTTTTCTACTTACGGTCAAGTTTTAATAAACTTACCTAAAATGTTTAAAAAACGAAAACAACTTCAAAAACTTTATAAACTTTTAACTTGATAACTTGATAAACTAAACCATGATTATCGGCATTGATATTTCTTCCATTCCCTACAAAACTGGCGTCAGCAATTACACTCTAAACTTAATTCGAAATTTAGTTAAACTCGACAAATCCAACACTTATAAATTCTTTTATTCATCCCTAAGACTACCTCTACCAACCGAAATTATCGACATTAAAAAAAATCATAAAAATGTTTTGATTTATCAATCAAAAATACCACCAACCCTACTCCAAATTTTATGGAACAAACTAAAATTATTTCCTATCGAAATTTTTATTGGTAAATGCGACATTTTTCATACATCAGACTGGACTCAACCTCCCACCTTAAAAGCCAAAACCATCGCTACTGTTCACGATCTTACTCCTTTTTTGCACCCCGAATGGCATCATCAAAAAGTAATTACTGCCCACCATAATAAAATGATATTAGCTGCCAAAAAATGTTTTAAATTTATTTGTGTTTCTCAAAATACCAAAAATGATTTATTAAAACTTTTTCCCAAAATCGATCCCAAAAAAATTGAAGTTATCTATGAAGCTGCCGAAGAAAAATATAGTAAGTTTTTAAAACTTCCTAAAGAAATTCAACAAAAGAAAAAGGATACCATCAAAAAACAATATGGATTAGATAAATTTATTTTAGCCCAAGGTACCAGAGAACCCCGAAAAAATCTTAAAAGACTAATTGATGCTTTTTTGATTTTCAAAAAAAATAATCCTCAGTGTCATGTTGAATTAGATATTGCTGGTAAATA
>JAQVXB010000009.1 GCA_028709405.1 Candidatus Shapirobacteria bacterium | reverse complement strand
CTGATGCTGTTATAACTGTTCCTGCTTATTTTGATGATTCTCAACGCCAAGCCACTAAACAGGCTGGAGAGATTGCTGGACTTAATGTTCAACGCATTGTTAATGAACCAACAGCCGCTGCTTTAGCCTATGGTTTAGACAAAAAAGGTAATGAATTAGTTGCTGTCTATGATTTAGGTGGTGGTACTTTTGATATTTCTATTCTTGAAATTGGCGATGGTATTTTTGAAGTCAAGGCTACCAACGGGGATACCTTCCTTGGTGGTGATGATTTTGATCAAAAAATTATCAATTGGATTACAGAAGATTTCCAAAAACAAAACGGTGTTGATCTCAGTAAAGATCCTCAAGCTTTACAGCGTGTTCGTGAAGCTGCTGAAAAAGCCAAAATTGAACTTTCGTCAGCTGCCGAAACCGAAATTAATCTACCATTTATTACTCAAAAAGATGGCCAACCTTTACATTTAACCAAAAAATTGACCCGCTCTGAATTGGAAAAATTAGTTGATGATTTAATTCAAAAAACCATTGCTCCAGTCGAAAAGGCTCTCAAAGATGCCAAAGTTACTAAAGGCGATATTAAAGAAATTATTATGGTTGGTGGTATGACCCGTATGCCTAAAGTTCAAGAAGTCGTTAAAAACTTCTTTGGCAAAGAATTAAACAATACTGTCAATCCAGATGAAGTTGTTGCTATTGGCGCCGCTGTCCAAGGTGCTGTTTTAACTGGCGAAGTTAAAGATGTTGTTCTTTTGGATGTTACTCCTTTAACTCTTGGAATCGAAACTGCCGGTGGTGTTAGAACTCCTTTAATCGACCGAAACACTACTGTTCCTACTAAAAAATCTCAAGTTTTTACTACCTACGCTGACAGTCAACCTCAAGTGGAAATAAATGTGCTCCAAGGTGAACGTCCTATGGCTATCGATAATAAAACTCTCGGTCGCTTTGTTTTAGATGGTATTCCTCCAGCTCCTCGTGGTACTCCTCAAATCGAAGTCACTTTCGATATCGACAGTAACGGTATTCTCTCTGTTTCTGCCAAGGATAAAGGGACCAATAAAGAGCAAAAGATTACCATTCAAAATGCCACTAACCTTAAAGAGGAAGAAGTTGAGCAAATGAAAAAAGAGGCTGAAGCCCATGCTCGAGAAGATGAAGAGAAAAAAGGTCTTGCTGAAAGCCGTAATAAACTTGATGGTACTATTTTTTCCGGCGAAAAAACTTTAAAAGATTTTTCCGATAAGGTTAAACCAGAAGATAAGGAAAAAATTGAAACCCAACTTAAAACTGCTCGTGAAGTTTTAGCTAAAACTGATGCTAATAAAGATGAACTCGACAAAGCAGCCGAAGAATTAAATCAAATTCTTCAAACCGTTGGCGCAGCTATTTATCAACAACAACAACCACCAACTGGCGGCCCAGAAGCTCAACCAACTGACGAACCTTCAAAAGAAGATTCTAAAAAGGCTGATGATAAAAAAGAAGCCGAAGAAGGCGAGGTTGTTCAATAAATAAAAAATATTATATAAGGGCGGACCGACGTGTCCGCCCTGTATAATAAGACTCATGAAAAAAGATTTCTATGAAACTCTAGGAGTTTCCAAAAATGCCACCAAAGAAGAAATAAAAAGCGCTTACCGTAAGTCAGCTTTAAAATATCATCCAGATCGCAACAAAGAACCAAACGCCGAAGAACATTTTAAAGAAATCAATGAAGCCTATGAAGTTTTAAGTAATGACCAAAAAAAATCAGCTTATGATCAATTTGGACATGCTGCTTTTGACCCATCTTCAGGTGGTTTTGGTGGTCACACTTATACCCAACAAAACGGTCCTTTTAATTTCACTTATACCCAAAGTGGTGGTAATCCATTTGGTGGTGCCGACTTTGATTTTGGCGGTTTTAGTAATCCTTTTGATATTTTTGAACAATTTTTTGGTGCTTCCTTTGGTGGTCAACAAGGCCGAAGTAAACGTATTGAAACCTATAAAATATCAATCTCTTTTCTAGAAGCTGCCAATGGTTGCCAAAAAGAAGTTTCCATTGATGGTCACAAAAAAACTATCAAAATCCCCGCTGGTGTTGATGATGGTCAAAAAATTCGTTTTTCTGAATTTATTCTCTATATTGATGTTAAACCTGATAAAGTTTTTAAACGTGACGGTAATGATGTTTATATCAATGCCAATATTAGCCTAACTCAAGCAATTTTTGGTGATACCATCGAAGTCCCAACTCTAAAAGACCCCTTAAAAGTTCGAGTTAAACCCGGCACTCAACCAAATACATTGGTTCGTCTTCGAGGCCAAGGTATTAAAGACGTCAATGGCTATGGCCATGGCGATTTTTATATCCGCCTCTTTGTTGAAATTCCTACTAAATTAAATTCTCATCAAAAAGACCTTCTACGCCAGCTCGATTTATAAAAAATCTGGTATAATCTACTCATAATAATTTTGCAGTGTTTAATCATGGGGCTGACAAAGCCCCTTTTTTAATCCTGCATATTTAAAGGATCAAAATGGATTTAAAAAAACTACCAAAAACTGAATTTGCCGCCGCTGTGGCTCAAATTGCCGGTGAAAGAAACATTGATGTTCAATCAATTTTAGATTCAATTGAAATGGGTTTAATTTCTGCCTATAAACGTGATCAAAAAGAACACGGTGTTATTGTCCCAGATGAAGATCAATTTACGGCTGAATTAGCTCCAGAATCTGGTTCTTTTAAGGTTTATAAAATCGATGGCGATAAAAAACAAGATGTTACTCCTCCTGGTTTTGGCCGTATTGCTGCTCAAACTGCCAAACAAGTAATTGATCAACGAATCCATGAAGTTGAAAAAGAAACTGTTGTTGCTGAATTTGCCAAAAAAATTGGTACTCTTATTTCTTGTATTGTACTTAAAAATGACCCTTATAAAATGGTTGTTGGTGTTGGTAAAACCGAAGGTATTTGTCCTAAAGATGAACAGATCAGAAATGAAATTATTCCTCTTGGTACCAAAAAATTATTTTTGTTAAAAGAAATTATTAAAGACGATATTGGTCACAGTGAGATAATTTTATCCCGTCGTGATAATAATTTTATTAAAGAATTATTTTCTCGCGAAGTTCCCGAAGTTGCCAACGGTTCAGTTGTAATTGAAAAAATTGCCCGAACTCCAGGTGAAAGAACTAAAATCGCCGTTTCTTCAAATCAACCAGGAATCGACCCAGTTGGTTCTTGTATTGGTCAAAAAGGTTCTAGAATTCAAGCTATTCTTGGTGAATTGCCCATGGAAGAAAAAGTTGATGTTGTTGCTCATTCTCAAAATCTAAGCCAATTTATTATTCAAGCCCTTTCTCCGGCTCAAAGTGTTAAAGTAGTTGAAGTAAAAAATAATTACGCCAACGTCACTGTCCCCGAATCTCAATTAGCTTTAGCTATTGGCGGCGGCGGTGAAAATGTCCGTTTAGCTGGTCAACTCGTCGGGCTTGAAATCAAAATTAGCCCAGATCAGTCTGCTGAGTAAATTTTGTCTTTGTTATTTCTTTAAAAAACAATATGACTAAAAACCAATTAACTCGTCCACCAATTGTTGCCGTCATGGGTCATATTGATCATGGCAAAACAACTTTATTGGACAAAATTCGTTCCACTAATATTTGGAAAAAAGAAGCTGGTGGTATCACTCAACATATTGGCGCTTATCAAGCTAAATTTACCGAAAAAAACGGTCAAATTAAACTAATTACTTTTATTGATACTCCTGGCCATGCTGCTTTTATTAACATGCGTGCTTGTGGTGCCAAAGTCACTGATATGGTAGTTTTGGTTGTTTCTGCTGTCGAAGGTATTATGCCTCAAACCAAAGAATGTCTCGAGCATATTAAAAAATGTGATCTACCTTTTATTGTGGCCATGAATAAAATGGATCTAGAAAACGCTTCTCCAGATAAAGTTAAAGGTCAATTAGTTGAATTAGGTTATACTCCTGAAGATTATGGTGGTCAAACAGCCGTTATTCCTGTTTCTGCTAAAACCGGAAAAGGGATTGAAGAATTAATGGAAATGATTCTAATTAATGCTGAAGTTTTAGAACTAAAAGCCGATCCAAATGCTTGTTTAGAGGCTGTCATAATTGAATCACGTCTCGACAAAAGCCGCGGTCCTGTTGCCTCTCTAATTGTAAAAAATGGCACCATAAAACTTGGAGACATTGTTTATTCAGAAGATATCTATTGTAAGGTTAAAGCTTTAATTGACTATAATGGTCAATCACTAAAAGAAGCTGGTCCAAGTACTCCAGTTGAGGTTTTAGGTTTTGAAAAAGTTCCCCCTGTTAGTAGTCTAGTAACTTATCAAAAAGAGATCTGTAACAATATAAAAGAATGTAAGGTTTTATTAGAATCAACCGAAGAAAATCCTAAATTAAAGGTTATTTTAAAAGCCGACGTCAAAGGCACTCTCGAAGCTCTAGAAAACAGCTTTAATGATGATGTTATTGTCATTTCTTCTGGTATTGGTGCTGTTTCCGATAATGATGTTTTCATGGCTGAAGCCGCCAAAGCTCAAATTTTTGCCTTTAATGTCTCCACTCCTAAACATATTTCTCAAATTGCTGAAGCCGCTAAAGTTAGGATCTTTGAATCTAAAATTATTTATGAAATTATAGAAGATATTCAAAACCAGGTTTTAAAGCTACTTGAACCTACAATTGACGAAACCGTTCTTGGTGAAGGTAATATTATTGCTGAGTTTAAAATCGACAAAGTTCGTATTGCTGGTTTAAAGTGTCACAAGGGTGAAATTTCTAAAGGTGATTTAATTCATCTAAAGCGCGACGGTAAAATTATTAAAGACACTAAAGTTGAAGGTATTCGTCAAGGTAAGAATATTGTTGACAAATTAAAGTCCGGCAACGATTGCGGCATGACATTTAAGCCTTATATTGACTTTAAGGTAGGGGATGATATAATAGCCTATAAGAATTAAAAATAAGCAGGATTTTTATGAAAAACTATAATGTTTCTGAAATTAAAAACTCACTTACTACTGCCAAAACAGCTTTAATTGCTGTTCCTCAACTTAACGTTGACAGTATTGGTTCTGCCTTGGCTTTAGCTCTACTTTTGAAAAAAGCCAATATTACCACCAAAGTTTTTTGTCCTCAAAAAACCGATGCTAATTACACTAAATTAAGTGGTTTAGAGCTTTTGACTGATATTTACAACCCTAACGACCTAATCGTTACCCTTGACTATCCCTTAGATCAAATTGAAAAAGTTACCTATAATCAAGACGGTGGTAAGTTAAATTTGGTTGTTCAAACCAAAGATGGTTCTCCTAAAGTTGCCGAAAACCAAATTTTAATTAGTAATGAAGCCAGTGCCGCTGATATTAATTTCTGTTTTGGTGATGAAGCTCTCCTAGGTGCCAATTCCAATATGGTTGAAAAAGGTACTTGGATCAATATTTCTCCATCTATTGTTGAAAAACCATGGGCTAAAGTCAACATTATTGACCAAGATGCTCCTTTTTCTGAAATCTTAACTTTCTTATTACCTATGCTTGGTTTGGAATTAAATCCAGATTCAGCCAAAAACCTTTTGATTGCTCTTCGTGTGGCTACCCAGTCTTTTTCTATTAATGTTTCTCCAGAAACATTCGAAGCTGGTGCTAACTGTCTCCGCGCCACTCAGGTCTAATTTTTTATTCAAAAATAACAAAACCCTCCTAAAATTAGGAGGGTTTTTTGATGTACAAGCTTTCTTATGGTAAAATTCACCAGTTCTTTGAAAAACAGGTGTGAAACTTACAGAAAGGAGCTGATTGCCTTGTCATTAAACCGAAAATCTGAAATAAAAGCCCATTCGCATCAGAGCCTTTCTCTGACTTTGCGGATATCTACTAGTGAAAGGAGTTGAAAACAATGTTGGACAACGAAAGTCCAAGGGATGAACTTAAAGATTTGGAGAATAAAACCCTTGGTAGCATAATAGTAGTTCGGAATTTCATAATAGAGAACAATATTCCCAAAAGGCAAGAAATTGAAAATTATTTCAATACTATGATCCAACATATTCGTACCAAAAAATTAAACAAGACAACCCTTATAAGTATTCGCCGATCTTTTGACCTTATAGATCAAGAGTTTTTTCGTCTCGAAGCCAAAAAATAATCAAGGGTGGTGTTGAATCAAAAAATATTGCATTTTTTGCTCCTCAACACCTCCCTTAAACCCCCTTATCTTCACACCTGTTATTTTCCCTTTCCTTCATGTTATAATCGTTTCTGACTATATTCGGTCTTTTGGTAGCCATTCCAAAACATTAATTTTTAACCGATAATAGCCACATAATTCTATGGCATTAACCAAAGAAGAAAAACAAGAAATTATTAATAAGTTTGCTCAAGCCAAAGGTGATACTGGTTCTCCAGAAATTCAAATCGCCATTTTAACTAAAGAAATCGATAAACTTCAAGGTCACTTAACCGAAAATAAACACGATTCTCCAGCTAAACGCGGTATTTTAAGTAAAATTTCCAAAAGACGACGATTACTTCGTTATATCTCAGCCCACAGTGCTGACAGATATACTGCAATAATTAAATCTCTTGGTCTCAAAAAATAATTCTGTTTCGTTATAATTAATTATGGAAATGTATACAAAAGATATTCAAGTGGGCAGTAAAAAAATTACTCTTCAAACAGGTAAACTCGCTCCTCAAACCAATGCCTCTGTCGTGGCTCAATACGGCAATACTACTGTTTTAGCCACCGTTTTAATGGGCAAAACCGATGATTCTAAGGATTATTTTCCTTTGTCTATCGAATTTGTCGATAAACTCTATGCTGGTGGAATAATTAAAGGTGGAAAATGGATTAAGCGCGATGGGGGTCCTTCTGATAATGCGGTTCTTTTTGGCCGAATTATTGACAGATCTCTTCGTCCTCTTTTTCCAGCCGATTTTATGAACGAAGTTCAAATTATTGCTACCGTTTTAAGTAATGATAAAGATAATGATGTTGTTATTCCTGCTTTTACCGCCGCTGCCGCTGCTTTAGCTATTTCTGATATTCCTTTTAATGGCCCAGTTTCTGCTGTCCGTGTTGGTTATATCAATGATCAATTGTTTTTAGATCCATCAACCAAAGAATTAGAAAATTCTAATATGGATCTTTTAGTCTGCACTAGTCCTGCTGGTGTCAATATGATTGAATGTGACGCTAATATAGTCAAAAACGACATCGCCCTAAAGGGGATTGAGTTAGCTAAAACCACTAGTGATGAAATTAATAAGGAAATTGCTGAATGGGCGAAAGTTTGTGGTAAACCCAAAATCAAATATGAATCAGCTGGCCCTTCTGCTGATTTAATTAAAGAAATTGAATCTAAGATTAAAGCTGATGTTGAAGCCTTTTTAGAAGCTGGTGTCGATGGTGGTCACATGGCTGGTCAAGAAAAAATTGTTGATCAAATTTTAGAATCTTATGACGCCAAGATTGAATCTGAAGAAGTCTCTAAAAATCATCTTATTGCTGCTGTTGATTCAATTATTAAAAAATATTTAAGAGAAAGAACTTTAAAGGGTATTCGTTACGATCACCGAAAAATGGACGAAATCCGTCCACTTACTGTCGAAGCCGGTGTTCTTCCCTGTGTTCATGGTTCTGCCTTTTTTCAAAGAGGCTTAACTCAAGCCATCACTATTACTACTCTTGCTCCTTTATCAGAAAAACAATATCTCGAAGATTCTAGTGGTGAAAAAACCAAAAGGTATCTTCATTATTATTCTGCTGCCCCTTTCTCTACTGGTCAAACCGGTCGAGTTGGCCGCCCAGGTCGTCGCGAAATTGGACATGGTGCTTTGGCTGAAAAAGCCTTAATTCCGGTCATTCCTACCGAAGAAGAATTTCCATATACTATTGTTTTAACTTCTGAAGTTTTGTCTCAAAATGGTTCATCTTCCATGGCTTCCACCTGTGGATCTACTATGTCCCTTATGGATGCTGGTGTTCCAATTAAAGACAAAGTTGCTGGAATCTCCATTGGTTTAATCGCCGAAACTGACGATAATTATGTTCTTTTAACCGACATTGCTGGTACTGAAGACCACAATGGTGACATGGATTTCAAAATCACTGGCACTAAAAATGGCATTACTGCCATCCAGCTGGACATCAAAAGAGCCGGTCTTACTTTAAAAATGATTCAAGACACTTTTGTTGCTTCTACTAAAGCTAGACTTCAAATTTTAGACAAGATGGAATCAGTCTTAGCATCTCCAAGAAATGAACTTTCCGAATTTGCTCCAAAGATTAAAATGGTTACTTTACCAGAAGACAAAATTGGTGAAGTAATCGGTAGCGGTGGTAAAACTATCAAAGCTTTAATGGAAAAATATGATGTCCAAATCGACATCGATGATTTCGGTAAAGCTTCAATTTCTTCCCAGAATCAGGAGAATATAGACAAAGCTGCTTATGAAATTGAATCTATGATTAAAGAAGTAGAAATCGGCGAAGATTATGAAGGTATTGTTACTCGAGTTGAAGCCTATGGCGCTTTCATTGAGTTTCTTCCTGGTCGTGAAGCTCTTCTCCATGTTTCTGAAATGTCAGGTGGATTTTTATCTAACCCCTCCTCAATTATTAAAGTTGGTGACAAAATAAACGTCAAAATTGCTGGATTCAATGATAATCATCAAATAAAATTATCTTCTCCTGAATTTAAAACCGCTCATCCAGGCTCGCCCGCCGAAGCTTCAGCGCAGGCTGGGTCAACCTTTCCTCGCCGAGACGGTTTTAGGAATTTCACCCCACCTCGTCGAGATGACAATCGTAATGGCGGCTTCCGCCCTCGAAGATAAATAAAATTTAAATTAAAATTTTAACCCCGCCTCTGCGGGGTTTTTTATGTATACTTATTTATGGATTCTACTGTTTTAACCACTAAAGAGGCGATTAAAAAACTCGTCGATAAAGTTACCGCTATAAAAATTCCTGAAAATTTGTCATCTAAATTAGATGAATCTTTTGCTCAGCTGGAAATTAATTCTCAAAATGAGGAAACTTTTTGGCAAAATTATCATTTAGTTTCTAAATATATTGATTGGATTGTTAATATTCCTTGGTTTAATGAAAGTAAAGATATTCTTGATCTCCGTGATGCTAAAGAAAAACTTGATAAAGAACATTATGGTTTAGAAAATATTAAAGAAAGAATTTTAGAGTACATTTCCGTTATATCTCTCCAAAAAAGTCGTAATCCAGACGAAACAGTCCATGCTCCAGTTCTTTTGTTTGTCGGTTTGGTTGGCACTGGCAAAACTACTATTGCTAAATCAATTGCCCAAGTCTTAGGTCGAGAATTAATCAGAATCCCTTTTGGTGGCTTAGGTGATCCACATTATCTTCGGGGTCATTCTCGTACTCGTCCTGATGCCGAACCAGGCCAAATCATAAAAGGCTTAGTTCATTGTAAAACTCGTAATCCGGTAATTTTATTAGATGAAATAGATCGTGTTGCCGACGATGCCTTAAACACAATTATGGGTGTTTTAGTTGAACTTCTTGACCCAGAACAAAATAATAATTTTGTTGATCATTATTTAGATTATCCGGTTGATCTTTCCCAGGTAATTTTTTGTGCCACTTGTAATAACACTTCTCGAATTGCCACCGCTGTTATGGATAGATTGGAAGTAATTCAAATGCCATCTTATACCGATGAAGAAAAAATCGTTATTGCCAGAGATTACCTTTTACCAAAAGCGCTAAAAGCTACTGGTTTAACCGTTAGTGATCTTCAAATTTCTCCTTCTCTTTGGGCTCAAATTGTTCGTCCTTTAGGTTTTGATGCCGGAGTTCGTACTCTTCAAAGAAATATTGAAGCCATGTGTCGCAAAGTCGCTAAAATTATTTTAGAGGGTAAAAGTAAACAAATTGTTGTTGATGAAAATAACATCAAAATCTTTCTACCACAGTGGTAAATTTGTCTTTTGCTGTCAATTTTGGTAGACTATCCTAAAGAATCTTACTTTTGATTAATCAACTTCGTTCACACGTATCCTTAATCCACTTAAATCATTTCATTTAATTTGGAAATAATTTAGTAAAATTAAGTAAGAGTTATTTATTTTTCTGAACATTTTGTGGTTGCCGTTCAGATTTTATTATTATTTATATTTATAATCACAAGGATTTTTTATGTTAAAAAAACAAAATTCAAATTTTATTAAAAATGCACCTAATCAGGTCCGCGAATATATTTCTGGTCACGATTCGGTTCGCATTAGTTCTCTTGGTGGTTTTGGTGATGTCACTCAAAATATGTTCGTTTATGAATTCATTCCCAATGGTGATGCCTCCAAAAGTCAAATTATTATTGTTGATTGCGGTGTTGGTTTTCCTGAAGAAGACGCCTTTGGTGTCGATCTTCAGATCCCTGATACTCATTATCTCCAAGATAAAAAAGATCGAATTCTAGGTATTTTCATTACTCATGGTCATGAAGATCATATCGGAGCTGTCCGCTTTATTTTACCGATTTTAGGACAAAACATTCCAGTTTTTGCTCCAAAACTTGCCGCTGCTTTTATCGAAGCTAGACTTAGTGAAGTTCAAGTCCGTGCCAATCTTCAGGTTTACGATGAACTTACTCCTCCTATTACCAAAGGCCCTTTTATTATTGATCCAATTCGAGTTACTCATTCTATTCCTGATACTTTTCATTTTGCCATAAATACTCCAATTGGTATTTTTTACCACGGTTCTGATTTTAAATTTGATCTTTTTCCTTTAGATGGTAAAGGTGCTGATTATCAAAAAATCGCCCGCGTTGGTCAAGGTAAAGTAATTGCTTTAATGTCTGATAGTTTAGGTTCCGATCATGAAGGTTTTTCTCCATCAGAAAGTTCTATTGCTGAAAATTTTAAACACGAAATTGTCTCTGCTAAAGGTCGAGTTTTTGTCACTTCAATTTCCAGCAACATTGTTCGCTGGACTCAAGCCATTGAATATGCCAAAAGTGTTGGGCGAAAAGTAGTTATTGTTGGCTTTTCAGTTGACAGGGCTATTAAAATTGCCAAAGACTTAGGTTATTTAACTTTAAATGATACCGACATTGTCCCCGTTGAAAGGGTTAAAAACTTCAATGAAAACAAACTTATCTTTTTAGTTGCTGGTTTTGCCGGTCAACCCGATTCTGCCTTAAGTAAAATGGTTATGGGCAAACACAAGATAAAAGTAAAATCTGGTGATAAAGTTATTTTTTCTTCCCCAGATTATATTCCAGGGACTACTTCCAATATTTACAATATGATTGACACTCTTTCTAAAATGGGAGCTGAAGTTGTCTATGGTGAAAAAGAAGAATTACATGTTTCTGGTCACGGTTACCAAAAAGAACACGCCCTTTTAATTAATCTATTAAAACCAAAATTCTTATTGCCAATTGGTGGTAATTATCGTCATATTAAAAGTTATCAACAAATGGCCAAAAAGTTAGGCTATACTGACGACCAACTTGTACTACCAGATTTTGATTCCTCTGTTACTTTTCACAATAATGGTACTTATGACACTAATTATCATATTTCCATTAGAAAAGTCTTAATTGATGGTTTTGGTGTTGGTGATGTTGGCACTACCGTTTTAAGAGATCGAAAATTATTGGCTGAAGATGGTATGTTTTCAGTGGTTCTTTTAATGAATAAAGAATCAGGTGAAATGGTTAAACCACCAGTTATTTTAAGTCGTGGTTTTGTTTTTATGAAAGAAAACACCGAACTTATGGATTTCTTAAAAGTTGAAATTACTAATAAATTTAAACAGGCCACCAGTTCTCCAGCCAATATGGATTTTATCCGCGAGGAAGTTCAGGCTTATGTTGAAGAAATTATTTACAAAAAAACTGGTCGCCAACCTATGGTTTTACCCTTAGTGATCGAAGTATAAAATAGGCTATAATATTGCCATGAGATATTCACAACTTTTTGGTAAAACCAGTAAAACTGTTCCTTCCGATGCTGATTCAGTTAATGCTAAATTATTAACTCAAGCTGGTTTCGTTCAAAAAGAAATTTCTGGCGTTTATAATTATTTACCTTTAGGTTTGCGAGTTTTAACTAATATTCAAAATATTGTTCGCGAAGAAATGAATAAAATTGATGGTCAAGAAATTTTAATGCCAGCCATGACTTCAGAAGAAGGTTGGGTTACTACTGGTCGTAATACTATGGATGTCCTTTTCCATCTTAAAGGTCAAGGTGATTCTAATTTAGTTTTAAATCCAACTCATGAAGAAGTTGTTACTCCTTTAGCTCAAAAATATCTTTTTTCTTATCGCGATTTGCCAGTTGCCATCTACCAAATTCAAAATAAATTTAGAAATGAAGTCCGAGCTAAATCTGGTCTACTTCGTGGTCGTGAATTTAATATGAAAGATCTTTATTCTTTTCATACTGATGAAACCGATCTAAATCGTTATTACGAAATTGTTAAAAAGGCTTATTTTGAAATTTACAAAAGAATCGGCCTAGGAGATATTACTGTTTTAACTTTTGCTTCTGGTGGCGCTTTTAGTCAATTTTCCCATGAATTTCAAACTTTAAACGACAATGGTGAAGACACAATTTATCTTTGTCCAAAATGTAAAGTTGCCGTTAATAAAGAGATAATTGATTCTCAAAAAACTTGTCCAGAATGTGGCAATGACAAATTAGAAGCCGTTAAAGCCACTGAAGTTGGTAATATTTTTAAACTAAGAACTAAATTTTCTGAAGCTTTCAAATTTGTTTATTCCGATGCTCAAGGTAAAGAAAAAATAGTCGAAATGGGTTGTTATGGTTTTGGGCCTTCGCGAACCATGGGGACTATTGTTGAAGTTTGTCATGATAATAAAGGTATAATTTGGCCATCCTCAATTGCTCCTTACCAAGTTCATTTAATTGGCCTTGATCTTTTTGATGACAAAATAAAATCCCAAGCCGAAAAACTTTATCAAGATTTATTAAATAAAAATATTGAAGCTTTATTTGATGACCGACTCGACATTACCGCTGGTACCAAATTTGCCGATGCTGATTTAATTGGTAATCCAATTCGTTTGGTTATTAGTAAACGTAGTCTAGAAAAAGGTGGAGTTGAACTTAAAAATCGAAATGAAGAATCAAGTGAAATATTTTCTCTCGATGAAATAATTTCTAAAATTGTTCATTAGAAATTAGAAATTGGGATTTATATACTATATACTGTATTTATGGCTAAACGAGGTCGAAAGAAAAAACATATATTTCCAGTTTTAAGATTAAAACAGGAGACAATAAAAACTATCTTTTTTATTTTCTTTCTAGTCCTTTCAATAATCTCCTTATTTTCTTTTCTTCAATCTGGACCTTTACCCACCACTTTGAACATAAAATTAATGGAGTGGTTTG
>JAQVXB010000074.1 GCA_028709405.1 Candidatus Shapirobacteria bacterium | reverse complement strand
ACTTTATTTTCAATTAAATAATCGGCAATCTTTATATACTTGTCATTGTAACCATTAATTGAACCATCAGCACCAGGGACATTAATAATAATTTTTCCATTATTAAAAGGATGAATCGCCACATCTAATTCAAAATCCATGGAAATTCCATTTTTTGATTTTGTCCAGTGTAATTTAGTATTACTTATGTTCATAACAAATATTACTACGAATATTGGGAGTGAACATTAGAAATAATTTTTTATTAAATGGGACTAAGAAGCAGAGATATTTATAACCTAAAGGTTATATTTATCTCTGCCTCAAAGCAGGTACAGTGTTAACACCAGGAATAATTTGTAGCAGTATTATTTTTACTACGACTGTCGTGAATTTGAGGAATTACTTCCAGATAAGGCGGACCTTCTTGGGTTTCCATTAAAAATTCTACAACAGCTCGATAAAAACCAACAACTACAGGTTGAAATCCTGTTTGATAGAAGTTCATTCTAATTGGATGATTTTTTTCTATAATCTGAGCTAATCTTTCTTTTGTTGTTTGATAGACAAATTCATCTTTTTCGGCGCTAGTTGAACCGGCCATTCTCATTTCAATATTCCTTATCCAATAACTATCTATGATTGAATCCAATTCTTGATGGCGACAACTTAACATTCCAATCTTAAGAGGTATCAATTTACGAAATTCTTTCAGATTTTCATTATTTCGTTTTTTTAACCTAAAGAGAGGGAATGGTTTTGGTTGGGAGCCATCGGCATAAATAATGTTAATTGAGATCGGAAAACTAGCATCTTGTATTTGGCGATAAGAAAAAGTGTGTAATACTTGAGTAATTACTGGATGAGGCACTTCTCCTAGGCTTACAGAATTGATTCGACCGACCTTGGTTGAGTTAACTGCATTCCAAATTGTCTGTTCTAATACTTGATAAAAGGATTTGTCTGAATAGTCAATAATCCTATCAGGAACAAACTGACCTTTAAAGGTATTTTCCAGTTTTTCATCATCGATTTTTTTTTCAATGACCTCTTCTTCCTCTTTATTATGCTGATCGATAACTATGATGACACTTTTTTCATTCTTTTTTGCTTTCTTTAGGAAAGTAATTAATTCTTCCGCTTCTGGCAACAAAGTTTGAACATTTTTAATGTCATTAATAATTTCCGATAAGAGATGAAAAGGGTAAATTGTTTTTATTAATCTTGATGACCTTAATTGATCACGGTTGTTTTTCAACAACAATGAAATACGATTAAGTAATTCGCCGTCAAAATCTTTCCAAATAATCCTTGAAGAGAGAAGGGCAACTTTACCTAGATAAGCAATTCTGTCCAAAACACGATAGTGTCTGTTTTCGACGTTTTTTCTGTTAACGTTAAGACTTAATTCTTTTTCGTCATAGAGAGCCTGATCCACTAGTTGGGGTAATTTTACAACTCCTTCTTCCTTTTCTCTTGGCACCAAGATAAATCTCAAATGCTCATGGTTAAAATCTGAAGGTAGTTTGTTGACAAGATTTTCTCTCTTAGCTGCTTCTCCTGTAGCCATGTCGTGCCGGACTAAACTCATTTGTTGTATTTTTTTTAAGACATCATCGTCAAACTCAGTTAATAATTTAGGACTGATCATTAGATCTATTCCAATTTTTTCCAGCTCGGAAATATAAGTTTCAAAACAAGAAGAAAATGAAGAATAGAATGTATCCCTGGTAAGCAATATAAAGAAATGAGTCGGAACTCCATCCTTATAACTCTCGATCATTTGCTGACACATTTCTAAATCTCTATTTAAATTATTATGCAGGTCTGGCCAATCATAGTCTCTAAAAGCTACCACTAGACGTTCTCCTTGGGGAATAATCCAATCTGGTTTTTTGGCAATCCAAGGAATTGGCATTTCTTCTTCTGTTGTATAAACCTTGGCAAAATACCGTGAATCGAAGTTAATTTTGAAATTACGGTTATTATCTTCTACATCCACAAATACCTCACCTTCAAAAACTTCTTTTAATTTAAGTTTTTGATCTAAAAAATCACCCATAATTGCTTTTCTAGCTCTGGAAAAAACGTCAAGATATAAAAGAGAATCTTGAATGTCTATTTTTCCGTCAAGTATCAATTCTGGATGATCACAACCGAGGAGGATTGATTCCATTTCTTCTAGGCTCCAAATTCCATGATGAACAAGATAACAAATTCGCTCTGGTGTCACTAAATTAGAGATGGAGAGTTCCTTCATTCTTTTTACAGCTTCCACTGAAAAACCAGTTAAGGCGATAAAAAGCATTCTTGATTCTTTAGGAGTAATAAATCCTTTGTCGATATTTTTTAGTTCGACATCCAATGTTTCAGCTAAAGCAATAATGTTGATCGGAACAGTACCTTCTTCAACGTTTTTGGTAAATTTTATTCCCATAGTTGAGCCACATTTGTAAGCATCACAGAGGATAAATAGGGCGGCCATTTTGGTTCCACTATAGCCTTCAATCCAAGGCGGATCCATAGTCATGAAAACATCAACTTCAATAATGTTTTCTTTGTACTGATGTCTTAAAACCAACATTCCAATAACTTGATCTCTGGTGGCAAATCTTTGCGGTCGCCATTCTTTGGCTCGTGGAGATCTCTTCGTTTGGGTAAATTGTCTGTCAAATTCATAAACATGTTTCTTGTAATTTTCCCAGGCTTTATCATCGAAAAACATATAAATTCTCCTTTCTAACTTTATCTTTCTTTTTCAAAACTACGATATGCGCTGTGATACTGCCAATCTTCGTTGTCGTGAGCCTTAGAAACAATTATATTTAAAGTATTAACATTGGTATGAATAATATAACGATCAAGGTTTCCATCTCTCACTTTTTTTAAGGCTTCTTCAGCAAATTTGGCATTACTTTCAGAATAAAGTCTACTATTAGGATTTGTCATTGCTGTTAAACGATCTTGGACCCAATCTTTACTAGCCTGTTTTAGAAGTTGCGTATCTGTAGAAAGGTCTGCTCGTCCATCTTTGCTTTGAGTACATTTAGCTTCAATAATCACCAAACAACTTTCTTTGTCTTTGCAAAGATAAGTGCCGATATTATCAAAACCAGTATTTTTTGTGTCAAAAGGAATAACTTCTAATCCAAGCTCTTGAAACATAACAGCTTCAGCTTGTTTTTCACCAATTGTTTTTTGAAAATCACTGTTGCCGGAATCAATAATTTTAGTGCTTGGATCAACGATGTCAGGGATAGGCTTATTAGGATTATATTT
>JAQVXB010000073.1 GCA_028709405.1 Candidatus Shapirobacteria bacterium | reverse complement strand
AGCCCATTTTACCAGTAGCAGCATTGTAGCCATAATCTGATTTTGAATCGGCAGAAACTTTATCTTTAATTATATTAAAAATATAACCACCATCTTCACCAGAATTTTGAGCAAGCATCCTAACTGGTTGTTCAAGAGCATATTTTAAAATATCAACCCCAACTTGTTCTTCAAGAGAATCGGTTTTAATTGAAGTAAGCTTTAGAGAAGCTTTTAATAAAGCAACTCCACCACCAGGAAGAATCCCTTCTTCGACAGCGGCTTTAGTAGCTTCGATAGCATCTTTAACTCGTTCTAATCTCTCTTTCATTTCAACTTCAGTGGCACCGCCAACTTGAAGAACAATGGCACCGCCAACTAACTTAGCAATTCTTTCTTGAAATTTTTCTTTGTCATAATCGGAATCAGTTTTACTAAGTTGAGCACGAAGCTGAGAGACTCGGGCTTTGATTTCGGCTGGAGATCCAGCCCCACCAATAATTCGAGTTTTATCTTTGTCGGAGGAAACCGAATCGGCTCGACCACAATAATCAGAAGGCTCGGTAGAATCAAATTTAATACCTAAATCTTCGGAAATTACTGTACCACCAGTTAAAACGGCAATATCTTCTAACATGGCTTTTCTTCTGTCACCAAAACCAGGAGCTTTGACAGCAAGAATGTTAAAGGTACCGCGAATTTTGTTAACAACTAAGGCGGCTAAGGCTTCGCCATCAATATCGTCGGCAATGATGACAATATTTTTAGTTAATTTAACTAATTTTTCTAAAAATGGCAGAAATTCTTGAAGGGAACTAATTTTTTTATCGGTTAAAACGATATATGGATTTTCAATAATGGCTTCCATGCTTTCAGTGTTGGTGGCAAAATAAGCAGACAAAAAGCCTTGATCAAACTCCATGCCAGAAGTCTCTTTAGTTTCAAGACCCATACCCTTACCTTCCTCGGCAGTAATTAAACCATCACGACCAATTTTAACCATAGATTCGGCTATCTTTTGACCAATTTCAGGGTCCCCAGCGGAAATAGTGGCTACTTGTTCAATTGATTCTTGATCGTCTGATTTAATGTCTTTTTTCATTTTATCGAGCTCGGAAATGACAGCTTGAAGACCTTTTTCTAAACCGCGACGGACAATCATGGGATTGGCACCAGCGGCAACATTTTGTAAACCTCGATTGACGATAGCTTGAGCTAAAACGGTGGCGGTGGTAGTGCCATCACCGGCAATATCGTTGGTTTTACTGGCGGCTTCTTTAATTAATTGTGCGCCCATATTTTCGTAAGGGTCTTGGAGTTCGATTTCTTTGGCAACAGAAACACCATCATGAAGGACAGTTGGACCACCCCATTTTTTATCAATGGCCACATTTCGGCCTTTGGGACCAAGAGTAGTGATGACAGCGTTGGCTAAAATATTAACTCCATTTAAGATTGATTGACGGGCATCTTGCCCAAATTTTAGTTGTTTTGCCATAGTTTATTAGTTTAAAGTTATAAAGTTAAAAGTATAAAGTAATATTATTTTATAATTGCCATGATGTCGTCGAATTTTAATAATAATAATTCGACATCATTTTCCTTATATTCTTTGCCACCCCATTCTCGGTAGATGACAATATCACCGATTTTGCATGGCGGTAAAGTTTCTCGGCCTTCATTATAAATAGCATCGCCAACAGCGAGAACTTTGCCTTGCTGAGGTTTGTCTTGATGAGATTCAGGAAGAACTATTCCTGAAGCAGTGGTTTTTTCTTGTTTTTGAGGCTCGATTAAAAGGTAGCCTGGGACGGGATGAATTTTGGTCATAGATTAGAACGTTAGATAAATAAATAATTAAATTAATAAGTTTGAAATTATCAGTCAAATTGACTGACTGCTAATATTATAACGATAGTTAGAAATGAGTCAAGGGGGTTTTAACTTGATAAAATCAATTAATTTAATGAAATTGAATAAAGCGAAAATTTTTGGAAAATATATGTTTTATTATTTGCCAGAAGATAAATTTGTAGGGCAACGGGTTGCTTTGGAAAAGTATGAACCGTATGAAACTGATTTAATCCAAAGACATGTAAAATATGGAGATGTAGTGGTGGATGTGGGAGCAAATATTGGTTATTACACGGTGTTATTGGCTCAAAAAGCTAAAAGGATATATGCATTTGAACCGGATTCGGTTAATTTTGAAATATTAGAAAAAAATATTAAGGCTAATAATTTGGAAAATGTGGTGGCGGTGAAAGCGGCGGTGGGAAGTTTTAATGGAAAAATAAAATTATATAAATCGAAAGAGAACTTGGGAGATCATAAAGTATACAAAAATGATCAATTTCCAATTTCCAATTTCCAAGAAGTAAAAGTTATAAAGCTTGATTATTTTATAAAAGAACCTGTTAATTTAATCAAAATTGACACTCAGGGGTGGGAACCGGAAGTGATTGAAGGAGCTAAAAATTTAATTGAAAATTATAAACCAATAATTTTTATGGAGTACTCACCTGCTAGTTATAAATTGGCAAAATTGGATGGGAGTAAAATGATGGAATTTTTAAAAAATATTTATAAAAAATTCTTTTGGATTGATGAATGGTTGTATATATATAAGGTATTAGAGAAGAACAAAATTGATCAAATTTGTAGTACAAATAAAACTGGATACGCCGATTTATTGATGAAAAAAGAAACTAATTTTAAGGATTGTTTAAGTGGGTTTAAAAACTTTAAAGTGAAAAAGTGGATGAAGAAAATTGTTTTTAGGATATAATTGGACTGTATGTCAAAAATAAAAAATATCTATGCCCGAGAAATTTTGGCTAGTGGCGGAGCCCCAAGTTTAGAAGTTACTGTCACACTGGAATCCGGAGCAATCGGAGAAGCATCAGTTAGTTATGGAGCATCGGCCGGATCTAAGGAAGCAACAGTTTTGTTGGATGGAGATGCAAAAAGATATAACGGTAAGGGAATGTTAAATGCAATTGCTAATATTAATACTAAAATTAAAGAAGCTTTGATAGAAATGGAAGCAGCTAGTCAGCGCGAAATTGACGAAAAAATGATTGCGTTAGATGGAACAGTGAACAAAGCAGTTTTGGGTGGAAATGCAATGCTTGGGGTAAGTTTGGCAGTGTGTAGGGCTGAAGCAGAAGAAGAAAAGATGCCACTTTATAAATATTTGAGAAAAACTTATGGTATTGGTGAGATTGGATGGAAACTACCAAAACCAATGATTGTGATGATTGAAGGCGGTAAACACGCTGATGAGACCACTGATTTACAAGAATTTATGATTGGAGCCATGGGAGATAAAAGTGCGGCGGAAAATGTGCGAATGGAAATGGAAATTTACAATG
>JAQVXB010000072.1 GCA_028709405.1 Candidatus Shapirobacteria bacterium | reverse complement strand
ATGGAAGAAATCAAAATAATTTTTGAGGATGAAAGTATGTTGGTGGTGGAAAAACCGCCATTAATGACAACAACTAAGGAAAAGAAGGGTGAAAGTGGTACTCTGGAAGATTATTTAAAAAAAATTAAACCGAACAAGTTACCGAGAAATGGAATTTTACATAGATTAGATAAAGGAACTTCAGGTTTAGTAATGGTAGCTAAAACGGAAGAGGCCTTTTTTAATTTAAAAAAACAATTTAAAGAAAGAACTTTAACTAAAAAATATTATTGTTTGGTTGGCGGTGAAAGTTCTTTTGAAGGGACAGTAAATATGCCAATAGCTAGATCAAAATATGTTTTTTCTAAATTTGGGGTTGATGAAGAAGGGAAAAAAGCTTTAACTAATTTTAATTTGGTTGGAAAGTATAAAAATAGGGATAAGGTTTATAGTCTATTGGATATAGAGCTTAAAACAGGAAGAACTCACCAAATTAGAGTTCATTTGAGTTATTTGAGATGGCCATTGGTGGGTGATAAAGTTTATGGAGGTGAAAAAGTTGAAGGTTTGATAAGACCATTTTTACATGCCTATAAAATAGTTTTTAGGCATCCAATTAATAATCAAGAAACAGAAGTAAAAATAGGTTTAGCAAATGATTTAGTTGAAATACTAAATAAATATGAAAAATATTAAACATAGGAACAAATTAAATATAAAAATAGTGATAGCAATTTTTTGGTTGTTATTTTTTGCTTTTATTTTATCTTTTAGTTTTTGGAAAAAAGATAAAATTGTTGTTGGTTTAGATCATAAATTAGGGGTAATTGCTAAAGATGGAATAGCGATGATTTCGATTTCTAATGAGAGGAAAATGGTAAATGTTTTAAATCTTAAAGAAGGGAGTTTGGCTGAATTTAAAGATATTTTGGAGAAAGAAAAAACAGAATCAGTTAGGCATCTTTTTTGGTATAGTTTTGGTTTTTTTCCAGATAAAATTTTAGTTTTGGATTCGATTGACCAATGGAAAGATAATATGGTTTTAGTAAATAATTTAGGGTTTATTAATTGGTTTAAATATAAAAAAAATTACAGCAGGATGTTATTAAAAGAGGAAGAAATAAAAAATAGTTCAGGGGAAGGGACTTTAATTTTGGATGAAATAATGGTTCGTGATTTTTCTGAGAGTAAATTGAATAATGAAGAATTAAGATTATCAGTGTTTAATAATACGAATGAAAGCGGATTGGCTAATTTTATATCAAAAAGACTGGAATGGTCAGGTTTTTCAGTAGTTTCAACTGATAATAATAGTGAAAAAATAGATAATTGTTTAATTGTTTATGGAAATAAAACTGAATTAAATTATGGTTGGAAAAGTATTAATGAAATTTTTGATTGTGAACAAAAGAAGGATGAAAATTTGAATGAAAATGAACTGGAAATATATTTTGGTGACAATTTTGCTTCAATGATAAAATACTCTAGTTATTATAAATAAAATAATCTATGTCTGGTCATTCCAAGTGGTCTAATATAAAAAATAGAAAAGGGGCTCAAGATAAAAAAAGAAGTGAGTCTTTTACTAGAGTATCGAGAGATATTTTAACGGCTATTAGGTTGGGTGGTGGAAATACTAATCCAGACACTAATTCAGGTCTTAAAGTTGCAATTGATAAGGCTAGAGAGGTTAATATGCCCAAGGAAAATATAGATAGATTATTGGCTAGATTTGAAGAAAGAAAGGCAAATTTAGTGTCGATGGTACTTGAAGGTTATGGTCCTTTTGGAGTGCCGATGGTAATTGAGTTGGAAACAGATAATAAAAATAGAACATTAGGTGAAATAAAATTAATTTTTAGAAATTATGGTGGTAATTTAGGTGAAAGTAATTCAGTGATGTTTCAATTTAAAAGGGTGGGGGAGGTGGAATTAGAAGAGGAAATCTCGGAAGATAAAGAATTAGATTTGATTGATGCTGGGGCAATTGATTTTGAAGGTAATATAGTTTTGACAGAAGTTGGTGATTTGAATGGATTGACTAAAAAAATAGAGGAGATGGAAATTAAAATAACTCGATCAGAATTGGTGTTGAGAGCTACTAACCCAACTATGCTTAATTCAGAGGAGGAAGTTAGTAAGATTTTGGATATGGTTGAGGAATTGGAAGAAAACGATGATGTAATAAATGTTTTTGCCGGATTTGATTACAAAAAGGTATAATTTAATTAATAATGTCAAAAAGATTTAGATATTTAATTTCGTCGTTGCTAGCTACAGTTGGTTTTTATTTCTTTTTAAGTTTGCCTTATGAATCACATTATTATGGTTTGTTAGTAGGAATTGTTTTAATAATTTTTTGTTTTTGGTTTGGATTAGGAATAGTTTTTGACAAAAGTATTTATATAAGATTGATGTCAATAGTAATGCCGGTAGCATTTTTTGTTGGTTTTTCTTTATTTGCAACTTTATTGCCTCAGACTTTTTTATTGACGATATTGTATAGCGTTTTTTTTGGAATAATAAATTATTCGATGTTTTTGGTAGAAAATGTATTTTTGGTGGCTATTGGTTTTCGAACGCCGCCTCTTTATAGAGCAGCTTATACAGTGGGTTTGATTTTATTATTATTAACTTCCTTCTTTTTATTTGATAGTCTTTTTTCCTTTAAATTTATTTATTGGTTGAACATAATTTTAGTTTTTTTGATATCGATGGTGATTTTTTTATATGTCTTTTTTAGTGTGACAATAGAATTGCCTGATGATGGTAAAGATAAAAATGTTTGGTATTACGTTTTGGTGCCATCATTATTAATGTCGGAAATTGCTTTGGTGTTAAGTTTTTGGCCAGTGGGAATTTTTAAAGGATCAATTTATTTAGTTATGATAGTTTATATATTAAGCGGTTTAATGCACGCAGAATTAAGAGATAGACTATTTAAAAGAACTTGGTTAATTTACGTGTGGGTGGGAGTGGCAACAATTTTAGGAGTAATTTTGACTGGATTTTCTGGGAATTAGACTATTGAAGTGAAGTTATAGCGACAGTGGTGATGATATCTTGGACACTGCAACCTCGAGAAAGATCATTTATTGGTTTTTTGATACCTTGAGTTAAAGGACCATAAGCATTGGCATTGGCGATTCTTTCTACTAATTTATAGGCAATATTGCCAGAGTTAAGGTCGGGGAAAATTAAAATATTGGCTTGACCACCGATACAATTTCCAGGAAATTTAACATTACAAATACGAGGAACAAGAGCGGCATCAGCTTGAAGTTCACCTTCAATTATTAAGTCAGGTTTCTTTTGACGAGTTATTGTGGTGGCAGTTTTAATTTTATCGACAAATTCACCTTTAGCACTACCATTGGTTGAATAGGAAAGCATGG
>JAQVXB010000071.1 GCA_028709405.1 Candidatus Shapirobacteria bacterium | reverse complement strand
GAACATGATGAAGTCGGTTTTGCTACTGAAGATGCCAATCTATCTGAAAAAATGTTTTTAAAAAGAATGTCAAAAATTAATACTGCTTTAAAAATCTCTCCCAAAGCTAACTTTTTTGGATCAAAAACTGCCAAAAAACTAATTATCGCTTGGGGTTCACCCAAAGGCGCCATTTTGGAAGCCTTAAAATTAATGAATAATTCAGCCGATTTTGCTTTTTTACAAATAAAAACTCTTTGGCCAATTAATCCGGAAATAAAAAATATTATCAATGCTTTTAAAGAAGTTATTGTGATTGAAAATAATGGCACTAACCAATTAATTTCTCTTCTTAAATCACAATTTGAATTTAATCCGACCAGAGCTATTAACAAAAACAACGGTCGTCCTTTCTTTCCTGAAGAAATTATCAAATTATTAGACATTAGAAATTAGACATTAGAAATTATATGAATATTAATTATCGATCTAATATTACTCCAACCTGGTGCCCTGGCTGTCATAATTTTTTATTTTATTCTGCCATTCAATCAGCTTTTAATGCCCTTGAATTGAAATCTTCAGATATTGTCATGAATTTTGATATTGGTTGTGTTGGTAATATGGCTGATTTTTTTAAAGTCTATGGTGTTCATACTCTTCATGGCCGATCTGTCGCAGTTGCTATGGGCGAAAAAATGATTAACCCCAATCTTACCGTTATTGCTATTGGTGGTGACGGTGGTCTTTATGGTGAAGGTTTAAACCACTTAATCGCCGCCGCTCGAGCCAACATTGATGTTAAAGTTTTTGTTTCCAATAATTTTCTTTATAGTCTAACCACTGGTCAAACCAGTCCTACCACTCCAAAAGGTTCTCGTACTAAATCTACTCCGTTAGGCAATCTTAACGAAGCTATTGATATTGTCAAATTATTAAAAGTCGTCAATCCTCATGTCTTTGTTAAATCAGTTGATGCCAAAAATATCACTGAAGTTAGTAAAAGTATTAAAGAAGCTATTGAGTTTAAAGGTTTTGCTCTAGTCGAGACAATTCAAGAATGTGTTGCTTTTGGTAAACAGTTGAAATCATGAAATTATTTAATTTCGATCCGCCCCAAACCTGGGACGAATTAGTTAGTTTAAAGAAAAAAATCCGTCATTCAATTCCAGAAGTGAACCGTTTCTCTGAGGATTTATCTTTTTATGAGCTCTACCTAAAATTAGTTCCCAAAGATATAAGACTAGAAATTATTAGTCAACAAATTGGTAATAACGATATTAAATTACTCAAAAATAATTTTCCTTATTTAAAGTTAACTCAACATATTCCTGGGGTTGTTCACTATTGTCTTTGGAGCCGTATTGGTAAATTATCTAAAAAAATTATTGAAACTGAAATCGAAAAAAAATTTCCCAAGCAAAAATATTTTTGGTTTGAAAATTCTACCACCACTAAATCAGTCCCCGAAATTTGGCACTGCCAAGTTTTTATTAAGCTAAAATAAGTTATGGAAATAAAAGAGCAACCACCAGAGATAAATTATTTCGAAAAATTTAAAATATTAGCATATGGTTCTTTAATGAAGATTCCTATGTCAATGGTCACACCAATAACAGTTGACGATTACAAAGACCCAGAATCAGACGACCCTCTTGATGTTTTTTATAGTGATAAAAATAATACCATTTTTATTGACGATGGGAATCATCGATATTTCAAAAAGAAAAGAGAGATTTCTCAAGATCAAAAAAATTATGAAGATCCAGATCTTAGTAAAGAAATTATTGTTATCCGAAAAATTGATCCTAAAGAAGCAATCAATAGTTGGGTATTGGACTATTAGACTTTATTGCAATTATAGCCATAAATAGGGGAAATTCTTTTCTGGCTCGATCCTCCACTTTTGCATTAGATCCAGTACTTTTTTTATTACTCACCCACTCTTCAATTTTTTCGATTAAAAATCCATTATCAAACAGCATTTCACTATAAGCCGACAGGGGATAATGATATGAAAAAGTTTTTTCACTCTTTATTTTTCCCGGATTTGCCAAAATTGGAATTTCTTGAGGTGTCATATAATCATCAATTCTTCTATATTGTATTTTATTATTACCAACCCCATTTTCACCCCAACTACTGTGGTGGGGGATTCTAAAAGCCGGATGATTCAATATTATTAATAATCGTCCGCCATTTTTTAGATGTTTTGAAAAATTTTTAATAACCCCAAAAGGCTTTTTAATATTTTGTAATGCTAAAACAATTGCTCCAGCATCAAAATTAGTTTTATTTATTGGTAAATCTTTACTAACATCGGCAATTAAAAATTTATGATTCTGATTTATTTTTTTATTGTTTGCTTCTCTAACCAGGGCACTTGCCAAATCAATTCCCACATATTCGATTTTTTTATTCATATTTCTTTCTAAAATTCCCTGTCCACAAGCTAAATCCAATAATGATTCATTTTCCTTCAAATTTAAAATTCGCCTTAAATTAGGCATTATTATCTGTTGATGATAATAATGACCCTCATCACCAACTGTTTTGTTGTACCATTTACTTACTTTTTGCCAAGAACTACTATTTTCCATGACTGAATTTTAACATGCGGTATAATTAGCCAGTGATTATCATCAAAAACTCAGTTCAAATTGAAGGCATTAGAAGGTCGTCTAAACTAGCCGCGACTACTCTTCATTATCTTTCTAAGTTTGTAAAACCAGGAATTTCCACCGAAAAACTAAATGAACTCGGTCATAAATTTATTATTGATCATAACGCCATTCCTGCCCCTTTAAACTACAGTGGTTTCCCTAAAAGTATTTGTACTTCAATCAACAACATCGTTTGTCACGGTATCCCCTCACCAAATGAAGTTTTAAAAGAAGGAGACATTATTAACATTGATGTAACTACTATTTTAAATGGTTTTTATGGCGATGTTTCGGCGACTTTTCCAGTTGGAAAAGTTGCTAAAAACACTCAGAAGTTGATTGATGTTACTAAAAAATGTCTCAATTATTCCATCAAAAGTCTTAAACCCGGAAAATTACTAAACGATTGTGTTGGTAAAATTATTGAACCAATTGCCAAAAAAAATAATTACAGCGTTGTTCGTGAACTTGGTGGACATGGAGTTGGCCTTAGTTTTCATGAAGATCCTTTTGTTTTTCACTTTAACACCAATCAGGAAAAGGTAGTTTTAAAAGAGGGGATGATTTTTACCATCGAGCCAATGATTAATGCTTCTCCTAATTATCAAATAGTTTTAGACCATCATGATGGTTGGACTATTAGAACTTTAGACGGTTCTCTTTCAGCTCAATTCGAACATACTATTTTAATTACTAAAAATGGTTATGAGATACTAACAATATGATAATTCTCGA
>JAQVXB010000070.1 GCA_028709405.1 Candidatus Shapirobacteria bacterium | reverse complement strand
TCTTCGACCCAACCCTAGTCCGTGGTTGCGATTATTACACTGGCACCATTTTTGAAGTCAATGTGCTAGAACCTAAAATAGGAGCCATTGGTGGTGGTGGTCGTTATGATAATTTAATTGCTACTCTTGGTGGTCCCAATATTCCTGCAGTTGGTTTTGCTTTTGGTTTTGAACGAATCATTGATGTAATTAAAGAGCTAAATCTTCTTTCAAAAGCCAACCAATCAAAAACTAAAATCTTAATTGCCAATTTTGGTTCAGAAACCGAATCAGATATTTTGGCTTTATTATCCAAACTCCAAAATAAAAATATTCCATCAAGTATTTATCCCGACAACGACAAACTTAGTAAACAAATTAAATATGCCCTTTCCTTAGGTATTCCTTACTTAGCAATTATTGGTACCGATGAAGCTAAAAACAATCAAATTATGCTTAAAAATTTAACTACTACTGAGCAAAAATTAATTAGCTTTGAAGAACTTATTAATATGCTATAATAAACCCTATGAAACAAGGAATTCATCCTCAATATTTTGACAATTGTCAAGTCACTTGTGCCTGTGGCAATAAATTTACCACTGGTTCAACTTTAGAAAAAATTGATGTCGAAGTCTGTTCTAAATGTCACCCTTTCTTCACTGGTCAGCAAAAATTTGTCGACATTAAAGGAAGAATTGATAAATTTAACGAAAAAGTTGGTCAGGGTAAAAAATATGCTGCTGCCAAAGCTGCCAAAAAAAAGGCAATCAAAAAATCAAACTAGTTATTCTAAAGCCGTCAGAATTTCTTATAAATCTGCCGGTTTTTATTTTAGAAATTTGACATTAGAAATTAGAAATTAAAAAAATGCCTACAATTAATTCCAACATTGCCATTATGGAATTTCATCCAGGTCCCGGCGGTCAAGAGGCAACTCTTTGGGCCCAGGATTTAATGAACATGTATATTCGCTATGCCAATAAAGTTGGTTGGAAAGTCCGTCAAATTGATGGTTTTATTATTCAAATATCTGGTTTTGATGCCTACAACCAATTAAAATACGAAGCTGGCACTCATCGAGTTCAACGAATTCCTGAAACTGAAAAACGTGGTCGTATTCAAACATCAACTGCCTCCATTGCTATATTACCCCAAATCGATTCTAAAGAAGTTAATTTTAAGATGGAAGATGTTGTCATTACTGCTTGTCGTGCTGGTGGCAATGGCGGTCAAAATGTCAACAAAGTTTCTACTGCCGTTCATTTAGTTCACAAACCCACTGGTTTAATGTTCGATGTCCGCACTGAACGATTTCAACAACAAAATAGAGAAATCGCTCTTGAATTACTCAAAAACAAACTCTGGCAAATAGAAGAAGAAAAGCGTGCTTCTCAAGTTTCAGCTAGTCGATCTGGTATCAGCCAATCTACCCGCGCCGATAAAATCCGTACCTACAACTATCCTCGAAATCAAGTAAAAGATCATCGTATCGACAAATCTTTCAACAATCTTGATTCAATTATGCAAGGTAACTTAGATGACCTATTTCTCGAACTAACCGTTCTAGAACAAACTAATTAACTTTCTTTTCTAAAACCACTCTCAATATCTTTTCTTGACCATTTCTCCATATTTTAACTTCAATATTATCGCCAATTTTCTTTTTGTTGATTATATTAATCAAATCACCTTCCACCCCATCAACCAATTTCTGACCATCTATTTCCATGATAATATCTCCAACTTCAATCCCTGCTTTATCAGCAGGTCCGTCTTCAACTATTGCTTGAACATAAGCCCCAGCTGCCACCTCATTCAAAAGTGCCACCTGTCTAGATACTATTTTATATGCCACTCCAATATAAGGTCTTTCAAATTCCCCTGTTTTTCTAAAATTATCGATTGAATCTTTAACTAAATTAATAGGAAGAGCAAATCCAATATTTTGTCCGCTTTGAGATACGGCCACATTAACCCCAATAACTTCACCACTTGAATTAAATAAAGGACCACCAGAATTTCCTGGATTTATAGCCGCATCTGTTTGAATCACATTATCTAATTTTTCTATTCCCTCAATTGGCGACCCAGCTTCAATCCCCCTACCTAAACCAGAAATTACTCCAGTTGTCACTGTCGATCTAAATTCACCTAAAGCTGTTCCTATTGCTATCACCGATTGACCTACCTTTAACTTATCCGAATCACCTAAAGTCACTGCATTTAATCCATCTTTTTCCACCTTAAGAATCGCCAAATCGTTCAAAGGATCTCTATAAATATTTTTTACTTCTAATATTTCATCTTTACCGACCACTACCTTATATTTAGCCGATAAATCAGCTACTACATGTTTATTAGTCACAATTAAACCATCACTACTAATAATAAAACCAGTACCAATGTCTTGTTCTATCCTTTGAGTTGTTCCGATATCTGAACTACTTCCAAAAAATTGATTTAAAAAATTTAGAGGATCAATTGTCGTTTTACTAATTGAAACCGTTACTACACTTGGGGTTGCTTTCTCTACTACTCCAGTCACCACCGATTCTTCATCTACAATTTCTTTTTTATTAATTACTTCCGTCTTTTTTTCTAATTTATCAGTCACCTTATCAAAAAAAACAAAACCTAAAACAGCCACAACTAATCCAAAAAACAAACCAATTAAAATACCTTTAAATGTTTTTACTTCCATAGATAATTATTATATAACTTAATTTAAAACAGTTTCAAGTGCTTTTTCTAATTGAATATCTATCTCTGGATCATCACCAGATTTAACTTCAACATCAGGAGTTACCCCTTCTTTGTGAATATTTTTTCCACTAGGAAGTAACCATTTTGCAATTGTTATATGCAAACCACTTCCATCTCTAAAATCCTCCGGTTGTTGAACTGTCCCTTTACCAAAGCTTTTTTCACCAACTAATTTAGCTCGATTATATTCTTTAAGTGCCCCAGCTAAAATTTCCGACGCTGAAGCTGATCCTCCATTTATCAAAATCACCAATTTATCATTAAGTAAGTTACCCATCCCCTCAATCACTTTATATTTCTCTTCACTACCATCATAAGACTTTTGAGTTACAATTACCCCTTCCTGGACAAAATCAGAAGCTACCAATACACTTGCCTGTAAAAACCCACCTGGATTATTTCTTAAATCCAAAATAACCCCACCAAAATTACCCTTTGTTTTTTCCATTTTTATTTCTTCCACCTTTTGGCTCCATTCCTTATTTATCAAATTCTCAGTAAATTTATATAACTTAATCCAAGCTACTTTTTTACCATTTTTTTCTTTCCATTCTAATTCAATAGATGGTACTACTATATTTTCTCTTTTTAAAACTACATCATAAGCCTCACTTTTACCCTCTCTAAACATTTTTAATGTTACTTCAGTCCCCATCTTTCCTCT
>JAQVXB010000008.1 GCA_028709405.1 Candidatus Shapirobacteria bacterium | reverse complement strand
CCTCCAAGGCTTCATTTTGGTAATTATCTAAAACATTTTTACCAAAAGAATTTTCTGCTACTAGATTACTATATTCTTCTACCCCCTTTATTTGTTCTTCGCTTAAATTAGGGTTTATTTTTTTAGTTTCTTCTTCAAAACTCTTTTTAAATTTTTCTTTTTTTAATTTTTCTACTTCTTGTGGATGTTGTCTTACTAGTTCTTCTGTTGCTAATTCAATTCTTTTAGCCACAATTCCACTTTCATTTTCACCACTAATTTCTGGGTTTTTTGAAATTATCTTAGAAAGATCATTTATTTTTTCATTAACTGTTTTTACTTCTTTTTCAATTACAATCGAATCAATTTTTGAACTTAACTCCTTTTTTAATTCCTTATTTTCCCCCAAATTTAAGTTAGCTTCTTGTTTGATTTTATCCAAACCCAATAATAAAAGAGAAACATCCACTATTTCAATCTTTTCATTTCCAATCTTAGTTGATATTCTTGCCATTACAAAATTATATCAACCTTAAACTATCCCGTCTCCAAACAATTTATCATAGTCCATCTTATTGTCATCTTTTTTAATTTCTCCCTTGTCAAGGGGAGATGTCCCGACCCCAGTCGGGACAGAGGGGTTTGAGTCAAAAACTGGTTGTGGTTTTCTGCTTAATTGTGGTGGTTGAGGAATATGTTCTTCCTCATTTTTAATAAAAATAGGTTTTCTAACCTCATTTTTAATTTCTTCAATTTTAATTTCAACGGGTTTATTTATTTCTAATTTTGCTGATTCATTTTTATTAACAGAAACTCCCCCAACTGGTGTCGATACTGAAGGATTTTGTAAAACCACAACTTCTGGTTTTTTAAATAAAACCGATTCAGTTTTTTCTTCTATTTTAGGTTGATTTTGAATAGCCGCCCTGTCAAGGGAGGTGTCCGCAGGACGGAGGGTTTCCTTAATCTCCACTGTTTTTATCTCTGGAATATTAATCTTAGGAACTGTTTCAGGTACTTTATTTAATTCCATTTTTACTGGTTCTATTTTGTTAATAGGATTTGTTTCTGTTTTAATTGGTGTCGGAGGAATTTTCACTGGTGTTTTTATTTCATTATCTGTCTTTAAATTCCCCATTAAATTTTGTTTTTTTAATATATCTTCTGGGTTAGAAGTAATTAATCTATGTTCATCTTCAGAAGCAATTATTTGTATTGCCACATGGTTTTGACCAGCAAAGAAAATTCCTTCACCTTTATTTGCTGATAATAATAATTGTTTTTCTCCTTGACTAAGATAAAAAACTTCTCCGATTTTATCAATGGCTGCACTGTGTTGTTTTAATAAAATTTGGATTGCACTATTAGTCACAATTTCATTACCATAAGCAGTTTCTAGAAAATCATCAACGTCTTGAGTAATAGTTGTTACTCCCAAATAATATTTTCTCCCTCTCTTTACAATTCCCCTTAAAAAAGCCGCTGAATCTTCGTGTTGCATCAAATACCAAGCCTCATCAACTACCAAAATCCTCTTTTTTAATGTTTTTTTAACCACTGTCCAAATGTAATCCAAAATAATTTGCATCGCCACCGGTCTCAACACTTCTTCTAAATTTTTAATTCCAAAAACCACAAATTTATTATTTAAATTAACCGTTGTTTTTTGATTAAAAATTCCCGAAAAAGACCCTTTTATATATTTTTCCAATCTAGCCGCCAAACTTTTAGCCTTTTCCTCCTCCATTCCGATTAAAGATTTATACAAATCTTCAATTAAAGGCGGTTCTTTGTTTTGTGTTTCTGGATCAGGTGTAATCCCTTTCATCTTATAAGTTTCCATCATGGCTTTATCCATAATAGATTCTTCAATTGGATCCATTTGCCCCAACATTACCTTTAACAATTTATGGAGAGACAAAACCTTAGTATTTAAAGCATTTTCTCCTTCCTCTTCAGCTAAAGTTAAATCAAAAGGATTAATTTTTGATTGTTCACCATATCCAAATGCAATATATTGTCCACCAGAACTTTCACATAATAATCTATATTCATTTTCAGGATCAATTACTACTATATCTGTTCCCATCATCAATGATCTAAGAACTTCCAATTTAATCAAATATGATTTACCAGCTCCAGCAGTTGCAAAAACTACCGAATTATAATTTTGCATCGAAAATCTATCAAAAATTACCAACGAACCATTATGTCTATTTATTCCATACATAATTCCTCTATCGTCAGACAAATCAGATGAAACAAAAGGGAAGGTGGTTGCCAACGAGGTAGTGTCCATATTTCGGCTGATTGCCAATTTATCCTGACAAATTGGCAAAGTGGTTACAAATCCATCTTCCATTTGCAATGTTGCTCTTTTACTCACAATCAAAAGTGAACCTAAAGCCGCTTCTAAATTTTTATTAATTCTGTCTAGTTCAGCCACATTATCAGCAGTTATTGTCACATAAAGACCAAATTGAAAAAATCTCTCTTCTCCTTTAACTAAATTAGCTTGTAAATTTAGAGCATCTTCTAGTTTTGCTTGGGTTGCTGGATTAATCAATCTTCCTCTTTGAATATCAGTGCTTAATTCAGCCTCCATTTCAGTGATTTTTCTTCTTAAATCATCCAACACCTCTTTTCCGTCTGTTGGATATATAAACATCGATATATTTAAAGAAGAATCAAAATTAATCAAAGAAGATAACCAATTAATTCCCACAAATCTGGGATATGCTGCTACAAATAAAGTTCTATAATATTTATTGTCAATTCTGACATGATTAAAATCAACTTCCAAAGAAGAAGGGGCAATTATATCTTTTGTTGTCACTAACCCAGAAGTAAAATCTCTCTTGTTTACCTCTTCTTTAACTGGTGTTGAGTTATTTATTTCTGGTGTTTTTTTATTAAAAAATTTCATTTTATTTGTTCTCCGTTCACCACTGGTGCTTGATAATTTACATTTTGAATCTTCTGATTAATCGCCGTTTCTTCATTATATGTTCTATAAAACAAATCTATTAAATCTTTATTATTCAACACTTCTACTTCTAACCCCAATCTAGAAAACAATCTTATTAAATGATCCCTTTTAGGTTCCAAACTCGCCTTAGCTTTTTCTAAAATATATTCCTTAGTAAAAGGCAATTCTTGGTTTTTATTTTTTGGCAAAAACATCTTTAATCCTTTAACCCCACCACTTTTAATTCCCAATTCCAAAGAAGAAAAAGTAACCGCAATATAAAAAGATTTTGATAAAACATCATTTTTCTTAACAGTTTCTTCTATAAATTTTCTATATTGTTTTATTCTTTCTTTAAGTTGTGGATTGATTTGTTTTTCTTCCATGTTTTGTAAGTTCTTTAAATAAGAACTAACATCTTTAGCATGCGACTGAATCACAATTTGAATCGGAAAATTTAAAGAATTTAAAATTCCTCCATAAGCAAAAACCAAAGCCGATTGTTCCTGTTCTGATAATAAATCAAAATTTACTGATGAAACACTTAATACTATTGAGCATGATCCGTCTTTCATTATCACAATTCCATTAACCACATCTTCTATAGGTAAATGCTCCTGAGTACTCCCTTTGATAGCAATTTTTAATGGATCTGTTGGCATTTTATTTTTAACTATTAGCAATTATTTTAATTGGTTGGACTATTTGTCCCTTCAAATCTATATTAACTCTATCAAAATTATAACCATCTTTTTCAGCAATTATCAGATATCTTCCACTTGCTAGTGGTGTTGTTATTTTAAATTGTCCTAAAGAGTTTGTTTTTAAAACTCTAGATGGATTTCCGTTTTCATCTTGAATTTCAACAATAACCCCATCAACTATTTTTCCCTCAAAATCAGTCGCCATCCCCACTACTACATTTGGTATTTCAGGAATATCTGGCATTGGAATGCTTCCAAAAATAACCTTTCCAGTTGCTCCCAATTTCTCTGTTTTTAATTTCAATTCTGTTTTTTGATCTCTCCAATCATTTTTTTTAACCCCATCTTCTCTCTCATTTTTTATTTCTACTTTTTCTTCCACTACTTCCTTTTTAATTTGATTATTATCAACTTTCACTGCCTGAATTTCTTCTTTTTTCTCTTCTTTCTTTTCCGTCTTAATCCCCATTGTGTTAATAGTGTCTTTAATTTTACTTCCTATTAAATTTGATTTAATTTTCCCCTTGATCACAATATCCTCTTCACTGTGTTTTGTGCTTTTAGTTAGATCTAAATCTAACCAATTTTCATTAATCTTTCTTTGGTAAGTATAAATTGTTGGAGAATAAATTGATTTAATAAAAGAAATAAACCAAGTCTCTAAAGGTCTATCTTCAATTGGCATAAAAGCTAGCAATAAACCACCTCCACCAAATAACAACATTAACGGCCATTTAGCCAAAACCATTAATTCTGTTGAATTTATTAATAAGGCTATCACTATTCCTCCAGCTGCTTTCAAAAATTGTTTCAAAGTCATATCTCCCACAAGCTTGAATTCGTAGGATGATATTTGCTGTGGAATTGGGTGTTGTTCCATCTTCTAATTCTATCAGTAAACAACCTAATTTAAAAATAAAAATTAAGTCGCCCTGTCAAGGGAGATATCCGAAGGACAGAGGGTTTTATTTGATAAACTACCATATGTCTAAACTAGTCATAATCGATGGTCATGCCATTATTCATCGTGCCTATCATTCGATTCCTCCACTTACTTCCAATGGTCAACATGTCAACGCTCTTTATGGATTTTATTCTATGTTTTTAACCGCTATTAACACCCTAAAGCCTCAATATTTAGCTGTTTGTCTCGATTCACCAGGTCCAAATTTTAGAAATCATGAATTTTTAGGTTATCGTGCCAAAAGAAAGCCTGCTGACCCAGATCTTATTTCTCAACTTCCATTATTGAAATCAACCTTAGAAGAAGCAAAAATTGCTACTTTTTCCATGGGTGGTTTTGAAGCTGATGATTTAATCGCTACCCTCACCTCAAAAGCTCTCCGAAAAATAAAAAAAACTAAATCCGGCCCTCTAAAATTAGTTGATGAAGTTGTTATTATCACCGGTGATAAAGACTTAATGCAGTTAGTTAATAATCAAGTCTCTCTCTTTGTTCCTATTCGCGGTCTTTCCGAAACCAAAATTTTTAATTCTACCGATGTTCAGGAAAAATTAGGGGTTCTTCCAACTCAAGTTGTCGATTTAAAAGCTTTGATGGGTGATATGTCTGATAACTATCCAGGAGTTGCTGGTATTGGACCTAAAGTCGCTATTAATCTTCTCACTGAATATCAAAATTTAGACAATATTTACCAAAATTTAGACCAAATTAAACCGACCATCAAAGAAAAATTAGAGTCCGACAAAGATAATGCTTATCTTTCTCAAAAATTAGCTACTCTGGTTAACAATATTCCTCTTGAGTTTAAACTTTCCCAATCAAAATTTAATCAAAAATCATTTTTAAATTTAATTTCTCTCTTTAGAACTTTTAATTTTAAATCCTTAATTCAAAGGATAGAAAAACAAAATCCAAAACAAGTTAAAATTAATAAACCAATTTCAAATCAAACCAGTTTATTTTAATAATTATCAATTAATTAGAAATTTGTCATTAGAAATTAGAAATTTAAAATTAAAGATTGCCCTAGTTCAAGACTATATTAAAGAATTTGGCGGTGCCGAATCGGTCCTCGAGACTTTATCAGAAATTTTCCCTGATGCTCCAATTTTCACTACTCTCTATAAACCAGAATTTCTCGGCCCTCATCAAGACCGTTTACAAAAAAAATGGAAAAATAAAATCCACCAGAGTTTCTTTCAACACATTCCCTTTGCTCACAAAATTATTAGCCCTCTTCGTCTTTTTTCCCCATTAGCTTTTAAATCCTTCGATTTTAGTAACTACGACATTATTATTACCTCTGCCACCGGCGCTTATTTTCCCAATTTAGTCAAAAAAAATAAAGCCAAATTAATTTGTTATTGTCACACGCCACCTCGTTATCTTTATGGTTTACCAACCGCCAGAAATTTTACTAAAAATAAATTTATTTATGCCATTATTTCCGTTTTAAATCATTTTTTAAGACTTATCGATTTTAAATCTGCTCAAAATGTTGATCAATTTATTGCCAATTCTCAAACCACTGCCGCTCGTATTAAAAAATTCTATCGTCGTGACGCCATTATTATCAATCCACCCATAGAAATAGTCAAAAATAAGACGAATGATGATTTTTTAGGAGCGCAGCATCCAAGGTGCACTACCGCAGGGGACGAGCACCTCAAAAAATTATCAAAGTCTTATTTTCTTAGCGGTGGAAGATTAGCTCGTGCCAAACGCTACGATATTGCCATTCAGGATTGCAACCAATTAGGCCTAAAACTAAAAATATTTGGTAGTGATTTTGCCAACTACGAATCAGAATTAAAAGCCATTGCTGGCCCAACCATTGAATTTTTAGGTGAAATTAATCAAGATGAAAAAGCTAAACTTTATTCCGAAGCTAAAGCTTTTATTTTTTGCTCTGACAATGAAGATTTCGGTATGGTTCCGGTTGAATCAATGTCTTATGGTTGTCCTGTTGTTGCTTACAAGAGTGGGGGAGCTACCGAAACCGTCATCGACGGCAAAACTGGTATCTTTTTTGATCAATTAAAATCCTCTTCTTGTGCCAATGCTATTCAAAAACTTCAAAAATTAAAAATTAATCCTAAAGATTGTATTTCTCGGGCTACCGATTTTTCCACTGCCAAATTTATTTCCAAAATAAAAAAAACCGTTTCATCTATTACTTTTTAGATTTTCATTTATAATCTACCTAGCCAAGATTGAGCTTCCAATGCCGCTCTACATCCTTCACCAGCTGCAATAATTGCTTGCCTGTGGTTTTCATTAACACAATCTCCAGCCGCAAATATACCCTCAGTACTAGTCATTGTTGTTAATTTTTCATTTTTACCAGTAATAATTTGTCCACTTTCTCTTAATTCCACTAATCCTTCTAAAAATTTTGTAACTGGGCTATACCCAATTGCCACAAACAATCCATCTATCTCCAAGGTTTTTTCTTCTCTAGTTTTATTATTAAAAACTTTAATTGAAGTTAATTTTTCTTTTCCATTTAATTCTTTAACTTCACTATTCCACCAAATCTCTATTTTTGGATTTTCTAATACTTTTTTTTGTTCAGCCATACTTGCTCTAAATTCTTCTCTTCGGTGGATCATATAAACTTTTTTGGTAAATTTAGCTAAAAAGGCCGCATCTTCACAAGCAGTATCACCGCCTCCAACTACTGCCACGGTTTTATCTCTAAAAAACATTCCATCACAAGTTGCACAACTACTTAATCCTTTCCCAATCAATTCTTTTTCTTTCGGTAAATTTAACCATTTTACTATTGCCCCAGTTGTTACAATTACCGATTTCGTTTCCAGCTTTTCCCCGTTTTCTAACTCTACTTCAAAAATTTTAGAAATTGGAAATTTGTCATTGGAAATTTTTTTAACTATTCCTTGTCTAATCTCTACTCCAAAATTTTTTACTTGATTTTGAATATCCATCATTAATTTAAAACCTCCAACTCCATTTGGAAAACCAGGATAATTATCGACCATTGGAGTTATTGTCAGCTGACCTCCAGGTTGATTTCCTGCAATCACAACTGTTTTTATATTTGCTCTAGCATGATAAATAGCTGCAGTTAAACCAGCTGGTCCCGAGCCTATAACTATCGAATCATATTTTATATTTTCACTCATATTCACCATTCTACCAAACAAAAATAGTTCCTGCCCTGTCAAGGGAAGGTGGGCCCGCAGCGGCGGGACCAGAAGGGTTTTATTTAGTGATTAGAAATTTGTTATTAGGAATTTAATCATCTATTATTAATCAATGTCCAAGAAAACTCGTCAAGTTGTTAAATTAATTTTTCAGATTATCCAAAATAAATCTCTATTTTTATTTTGGGTTATGATTCGTTTTATTTCTGCTTTTTTTCCTTTAATCACCATCTATTTGTTTTCCAAAACCATTAATCTAGTTGAAACTAAATCTGATTTTTCCGCTATTTTTTTCTATATAATTTTTATTTTTATTATCAGAATAATTGACAATTTTTCTCGCATTAAATCAGTCACTAAATTAGATGAATGTATTAGTAATATTGGTTTTGACGTTCATAATCATTTTATTAATGATATTAAATCAGAAACTAAATTAGAAAGGCATGAAAGTATTCAGGCGGTTCGCAATTTTGCCGACGCCACCATGTTAACTCTCCAATTATTTCGTCAACCAGGAATTGACAGTGTCGTTTCTTTATTTTCCATTCCCATAATTCTTCTTTTTGTTGATTTTAAGGTCTTTATTATAGTTATTGCTTATATCGTTGTTTATTATTTTATTGATTATTACACCACTCAACATTATATAAATTTTAAAGACATTCAAAACACAAAAACCGAAACATATTATGCCAAACTTCAAGAAAGCAATGATGTTGATCTCGAACAAAAAACTTTTAGTCGTCATTTTTCCCGTCTTACTAATTGGTGTTTTACTGAATGGTTTACTCTCCAAAATAGTGCCGTTTTCTTTTATATTTTAATTTTTACCTATCTCATTATTTCAGTATCTTCCGGTACAAAAATGATTTCTGATTTAGTTCTTATTATGAGTTATGTTGGTTCTACTCAAAATTATTTGAATTCTTTTTCTGAGATTAAAGACAGTTTGGCCGATATGTCAGTTGCGGTTGACCATCTTGCTAAAAACAAATCCATCTTAGCTATCGATTTCGACGACTTGGTTTAGTTTTTATAAACTTTAAACTTATAACTTTACAAACTTGATAAACTATATGCATGCCAGAACTCCCCGAAGTCGAAGTCGTTAGACTTTTTTTACAATCTAATATTGTCGGTAAAAATATTTCTAATTTAGAAATTATTACTCCTAAATCTTTCATTGGCAACCCCAAACTTGTTAAAGGCCAAAAAATAATTTTCACTTCTCGTCTTGGTAAACAACTTTCAATTCATTTAAAAAACGGTTCAATTCTTCTTTTTCATCTCAAAATGACCGGCCAAATTATTGTTTTACCTGCCCTGTCAAGGGAAGGTCGCAAAGCGGGAAGGGTTTCATTTGGTCATCCCACCAAAGATGCTTTTGGCGATTTACCAAACAAATCCACTCGCCTTATTTTTACTTTTTCTGATAACTCCAAGTTATTTTTTAATGATCAGCGTAAATTTGGTTGGGTTAAACTTCTTTCCAAGATTGAGCTTACCGAAGTCCAAAGGAATTTAGGAATAGACATTTTAAGTTCTAAATTTACTCCTAATTATTTATTAAACCAGCTCAAACCAACTGCTCGACCTATAAAAGCAGTTCTTCTTGATCAGAATAAATTTGCTGGTATTGGCAATATTTATGCCAACGATGCTCTTTTTTTGGCTAAAATTCATCCTTCTTTTCCATCCAATAAACTTAGTATAAAAAAAATTACCCTTCTTCATCATTTTTTAATCCAAATTATGATTGATTCGATTAAAAGTGGTGGATCTACTGCCAAAGACAATAAATATATCCACCCCGATGGTTCAACTGGTAATCATCAATTCAATTTTCAAGTTTATCAACGCCAGAATGAACCCTGTTTAAAATGTAAAACCAAAATCAAAAAAATCAAAATAGCTGGTAGGGGGACTTTTTATTGTCCTAAATGTCAAAAATTACCCTAAATTAGATTATTGACAGATATGTAATTTTTTTATATTATTAATTCGGACAATTTAAGTCCGAATTAACCAAATGAAATTATCTACTAAATCACGTTATGGTCTTCGTGCTCTGACCAACTTAATCGGCCAAGACTGTTCTTGTTCTGTCAATCAAATTTCCCAAAACGAACATATTTCTGCAGATTATTTGGAAAAAATATTTTCCAAACTTAAAAAAGCCGGTATTTTAAAAGTTGAAAGAGGGGTCAATGGTGGTTATTCTCTTAATCGCGACCCTCAAAAAATTAATTTAAAAGAGATTATTACTGCTTTAGAAAAACCAGAATTTGTTTGTCCCGATTTCTGTAGTTGCCAAAGTAAATCAATCTGGCAACAGGTTAACACCTCTTTTAATCATATTTTATCCTCTTTTACTTTAGATCAGTTATCACCTCCTCAAAAAAAATCAGTTTATTTCGATTATGCTGCTTCGACCCCTATCGACCCCAATGTTTTGTCAGCTATGTTGCCTTATTTTAGTCAATCTTTTACTGGCAATACCATGTCTCTCCACAATCTTGGCACCACTGCTTCCCAAGTTGTCGAATCTTGTCGTCAATCTTTTGCCTCTCTTTTAAAAGTTAAACCTCAAGAGATTATTTTTACTGCTTCTGCTACTGAAAGCAATAATACCGCTCTAAAAGGGATTGCTTTTGCCAATAAAAACAAAGGTAAACATATTATAATTTCTTCAATCGAACACGATTGTGTTTTGAACAGCGCCAAATGGTTAAAATCTCAAGGTTTTGAAATTACTCAAATTCCAGTTGATAAATATGGCCATTTAAATCTAGATATGCTTAAAAAATCCATCAGAAAAGATACTATTTTAGTTTCTATAATTCATGGCAACAACGAAATTGGTACTATTCAAAATATCGATAAAATAGGACAAATTTGTCACAATCGTAAAGTTTATTTTCACACTGACGCCTCCCAAAGTTTTACTAAAGTTCCCATCGATTTATCTAAATTGAATATAGACCTTTTAACCGCTTCTTCTCATAAAATTTATGGCCCAAAAGGAGCTGCTCTTCTCTATATTAAATCCGGTACAAATATCACACCACTTCTTCATGGTGGTGGACATGAGTTTGGTCTTCGTTCTTCCACTTTAAACCTACCGGCCGTTGTTGGTTTCACTGAAGCTGCTAAAATTGCCACTACTAATTTTGATAAAGAAAATCCTTATTTAATCAATCTTCGTGACTATTTAATTAAAAATATTTTAAAATCGATTCCAGATTCATTTTTAAATGGAGATCCTAAAAATCGTCTTTCCAATAATGTTAATATTTCCTTTGCCAGGGTTGAAGGGGAATCTCTTCTCCTTGAATTAGACTATCATGGTATTTCCGCTTCTACTGGTTCTGCTTGTTCTTCCCTTTCTCTTGAACCTAGTCATGTTCTCTTGGCTATCGGTTTAAAACCAGAACAGGCCCATGGTTCCCTCCGTTTTAGTCTTGGTCGTTTTACTACTAAAACTGAAGTAGATTATTTGTTAAAAGTTTTACCTCAAGTTATTAATAAATTTAGGCAAATTTCGCCTTTTAAATCATAATTATGTACTCTCAAAAAGTTTTTGAACACTTCCGAAATCCCCATAACTTTGGATCAATGGACAATCCTACAGTTGTCGGTCAGGTTGGTAATCTTGCCTGTGGTGATGTTATGAAACTTTATTTAAAAATAGAAAAAAACAAACAAGGTGAATATTATATCCAAAATATTAAATTCGAAACTCTTGGTTGTGCTGCTGCTATCGCCACTAGTAGTGTTGTTACCGACCTAGCTAAAGGTAAAATTTTAACAGATGCTATGGAAATTAAAAATGAAGATGTTGTCAAGGCTCTTGACGACCTCCCAGCTGTTAAAATCCATTGTTCTTTATTGGCTGTCGACGCTCTTACTGAAGCAATTTATAGTTTTTATCAAAAAAACAACCAACCAATTTCTGCCGAGTTTGAACAAAAACACAATCGCATTATTACTTGTCAAACTCGTTTAAAACATTAATAATTGTTAAAATAAATAACTATGTTTTTAGTCAAAGCCGCTTATGCTCAATGCCCTGTCTGTATCATTACTGTTGGTGGGGGAATGTTTCTAGCTCAAAAATTAGGTATTGATGATTTTTTAGTCTCGCTTTGGATTTCTGGTCTTAATACTGCTATTTCTTTTTGGTTAGCCCCTAAAATTAAACATCGTTTTTTTGGTAGTCCTATAATTCTTTCTTTTATAATGGTTGCCTTAACTCTTTCTTATTTCATTTTTACCGATCAAACCGGTGGTTTAGATAACCAAATATTAGGTTTAGATAAAATCATTTTTGGCCAAAGTTTGGGACTTTTAATCTGGTTTTTGGGTATATTTATTGACCGTTATTCTCGTAAATTAAATAATGGAAAAATCATTTTTCCTTATCAAAAAGTTATTTTTCCTCTCAGTCTTTTAACTATTCTTACTTTACTATTTAAATTAATTTTTAAACTATAAAATGACTACTCCAAATGAACTTCAAAAATTTATTGATAAAGCCAAAAAATTAGAAAATGGACACAATCTAGATCTTTCTTCAGGTGAAGATTTGTCTGTTGCTATTATGAACCTAATTGGCATTGAAGAACACATGTTTTTTACCTCCCAAAAACTTGGTGATACTAAATATATAGATATTTTAGATACTGCCCGGGAAATGAGAAAAGAATTAATGAAAAAAATTGTTAAAGAAGGTCAAGGAGAAATTTGGTGTACCAGCAAGCACCTTTTATCAGCTTCAATGAGACTTATGGAAGTTGGTACCAAATCTTTAACCAAAGGTGATAAAAAAGAAGCTAATAGTTATTTTAAAAAATCTTTCGACCTTTATAATCTTTTTTGGGGACTTAATCTGGGTTTAGTCGATTCAAACCCAAAAAAAGCTAAATTTGAAGAAAAACCTCTTCAAGAAAAAAGTATTTTAGGAACTATTAACCAAACTATAGGTAAAATATTAGATTGTTGTCGTGAATGATTAGTCTTTAAACAAGACTAAAATTCCTACCAAGATTAATAATCCTGGCCAAAACAAATTCCATTGAATTGTAAATGGAGCCAACTGGTTCCAAATTGCTACCACTCCTACCAAAATCAGAATTATTCCTAAAATATTTACCTTTTTATCTACTTTCTTTATTTTAGTATCAATTTTAATTTCTTTAGCCATCGATTTAGCTTTACTTTTTATTTCACCTGCAAATTCCTTAATTTTTTCTTCTCGATCAATCTCTTTTTCAATCCCTTCTTCTTTTGGTACTACTAACCATAAAATTAAATAAATCAAGATTCCACTGCCACCACTCAAAGCCAATAAAATAAAAATAATTCTAATTAAAGAGCTATCTATTTTAAAATATTTTGCCAAACCACCACAAACACCAGCAATCATATAATCATCAATTGATCGGAATATTTTTTTGTTTTCCATAGCTAAATTTTAGCAATTTCTTTAATTTTTTCAATATTTTTAATAACCATTTTTCTGCCTTTATTGTAAAGATATCCTTGTTTTTGAAATTTTAAAATCTGCAAAGTCACTGTCTCGCGGGTAATTCCTGCCATACTTGCCAAAACTCTATGTGGTGTATTGAAATTAACCAAAATTTCACTACCTTTTTTCTCTCCTACATCTTTTGCAATCATCAAAATTAAACCAGCTACTTTACTAGTTGCATCCCCAGCCACAATTTGTTGCCAGTTTGCCGATAAATCAATTAAATCATCAATTAATTTTTTATTAACTTCATTAACGATATTAATATCTTTTTCTATAAATTTAATTAAATCATCCATTGGTACTGCCCAGAGTTCAACCGCAGTTATTGCTTCCACAAAATATTTATTGGGTTTTTTATGAAGTCCATTTATTCCAGCACAAAAAAATAATGGTCTAAGACTCGGCAAACTAACTTCTTTTCCATCAGTTGTCACGTAAGCCCTTAAAAACCCAGATTTTTCAATATAAGCCGTATTTAAATTTTCTCCTGGGCGAAATAAAACTTGTCCTTTTTTATATTTTATTAGTTCAAATTGACTAAAAAATGATTCTAATTGTTTTTTTATTTTTTCGTTCATAAAAAATCTAAAGATTATTAAAATTTAAAAGGGTAAAGACGATTATAGCACTTAATACAGATTCACCAAAAAATCTAAATATTTTATTAATTAAGATATAATAAATTATGACTAAAGATAGAGGTTTTGATTTTTCCGGAATAATTAATTCCATACCTGATATCGACAATCCACAAAATAAGGGGAAATCTCCTGTTCTTGACGCTTGTAAAAAGATCGACGAAAAAAGAGATAAATTTAATGCTGAACTTGAAAAATATCGTCAAGAAAGTTTAGTTGATAGTTTGACCGGTTGTTACAACCGAAATTATTTTGAAAAATTTAAAAACGATAATTTTAACCCCAATCGAGACCATAATTATCTTGGC
>JAQVXB010000069.1 GCA_028709405.1 Candidatus Shapirobacteria bacterium | reverse complement strand
ATGTACCTTATCTTAATCTTCGTGATAACAATCTTTCTCCTGATTTTCCAACTGATGGCCAAATATTTCTAGATCAATATTACAAAGCCATGGGCAAAAAAGATCAATTTGATGCTGTAATAGCTATTGATACTAATCTTTTAGTAGATATGGTTAAAATCCTTGGTAAATTAGATACCAGAGTTGGCACTTTTACTGCCGAACCAGACAAACGTTGCAATGGTTGTCCTCAAATTATTTATGAAATGCAATGGATGGCAGGTCGACCAAGAAATTATATCGAACCAAATCGTAAAGACTTCATGAATCCTCTTATGTCCTCCCTATTGGCAAACATTATGGGGTCAGAAAAAACCAAAATGCCTTCTATTATTGAAGCTGCTTTAAAAAATGTTAATGAAAAACATGTCCTGTTTTATTTCCCCGACCAAGAAATGCAAAAAATTGGAGATTTAGCCAATATTACCGGTAAGATAGTTGATATTGATAAAAATACTGATTATGTTCATCTAAATGATGCTAATTTTGCCAGTGCAAAAAGTAATATTTTTATTACTCAAAACATAAAACATGAAATCACAATTAAAGACGGCATTGCTGAACATAAAATTTCAGTAACTTATGAAAACCCAGCTCCAGCTTCCAATTGTAATCTCGAAAAAGGGGATCTTTGTTTAAATGCTGCCCAATATCGCGATCTGTTTAGATTTTATGTCCCAATCAATTCTAAATTAATTAAAATGACTGGTTCCGAAGTTGAACCAGTTCTTTATGAAGAACTAAACAAACAAGTGTTTGAAGGTTTCTATGGCAACAAGTATGCCCTAAACGCCAATTCTAGTATCAAAACTTCTGTCCAATACACTTCCGGTGCCCAAATAGGATCTGAATATATTTTATTACTTCAAAAACAACCTGGGACAAAAGCTGTTCCTTATGAATTAACTATAAATGGTGAAAAACAAGAAACTTTTGATTGGGTTGCCGATAAAACCATCAAATTTTCCTTATAATGGACAAATATCAAAATACCATTGGTATTGTCATTAATAAAAAAACTATTAAAGAGACTGATTTATTAATAACTCTTTTAACTCCCAAAAATGGAAAAATAGTTGCTCTTGCTAAAGGTGCAAAAAATATAAAAAGTAGTCGCTTAAGTTGTCTTCAGCTTGGTAATACTATCAAAGCCCAACTTTATCAAAAAAATGATTATCTTTGGTTGTCCGAAGCCCAAACAATTACCCCTTTCTTACAACACGACAAAAATTTAACTCAAATAAATTTATTGTTTTATTTTTTAGAAATTTTAAATCGATTGATTGCCGAAAACCAACAGATAGAAGGTATTTATAAAATTTCCCAAGAAATTATTAATGCTATTAATGAAAATCAACTTAATCGCTATATTAAAAATGAAATTCTTTTTTTAGAAATTATCGGTTTTGGAGTTCCGAATGAAATTAATCAATATTTTGAAAAAAAAGATTATAAAACCACTCAACAATTAATTAAGGGCTTTTTCGAATCTATAATTGAAAAACCAATCGAAAGCAATAAGCTTTTCAAATAGATTGATGTTAATATTAATAAAATATCTAGTTTAAAAAACTGTGTTTAAAAAAATCTTTAATTCGAAAAATAAATACAAAATTTTATTTTTTATTGTTTTATTTTCCATCACCTCTTTTGTCAGACTTTACAACATAAATCTAACTGCCAGATTTACCCGAGACGAATCAAGTGATTTAGTTAGCATGAAGAGAATATTTGATAATCGTCAAATTACCCTAGTTGGTCCACGAGCAGATGGAAACATTGCTATTTTCAGCTCACTCACTTATTATATTTCCTTACCCTTTGCTATCTTGTTCAAATTCGATCCAATTGGCCCAGTCGTAGCCGCTTCTTTTTTTGGTATTGTAACTGTTGTTTTAATTTGGCTTCTTTTTAAAAAAATAAAATGGCCCTTTATTTTTTTACTGCCAATATTTATTTTCCCTTTTGTTGAAGCATCTCGTTGGGCCTGGAACCCACATTTTACTCCTTTTTGGCAAGCATTAGGATTATTAGTAGCTCTTTCAAATTTACCTTTTGCTTATATTATTTCCGGAATATTTTTTGGATTAACCATTCACCAACATTGGTTTTCTGTTTTTTCCTGTATTGGAGTAGCTTTATTTTTTTTAATAAAAACTAAAAAAATATCAAAATTAATTCAATATGGAATCGGTCTTTTTATTTCTATTATTCCCTTTATTATTTTTGATATAACCAGACCACCAGGCTTATTTATTACTAGAATGCTTTATTTTAGCCCATTATCAGATACTCAAAATTCCTTTAATTTTACTTCCAGTTTATTAAAATTCTTTAGAATTAATTACCAGTTTTTCTCTTATCTTGTTTATGATAATTTAATAATCGGCGCCATAATTTTGATCTTAACTCTGCTTTTAATAATTTTTATCTTTATTAAAAAAGAATCCTTGTCTAATATTTTATTAATCCCTCTAATTTTTCAAATTCTAGGTTTATCAATTATTTCCAGTCCCACCGCTAATCGTTATCTTTTGGCAGGTGTTCTTTTTTACATTCTTTGGTTATCTCAAAACATAAAATATAAAATTAGCAAATTAATAACCATAATAATAATTTTTACAAACATCTTTTATCTACCAAAAATAATTACTGATGTTAATGCCCTAAACAATCTTACCGCTTTAAAAGAAATTACCAGAATAATTTCTATAGAATCAAAAAAAGATAATCTCCCTTTTAATATTGCTGTTCTTCAAAGTAAAGATGGCGATACTAAAGGCAGAAGATTTAGAGACTTACTTTCGGTTAACAATGTCTATCCTGTTACTCAAGACGATTATGATAGTCCAGAAATACTTTATGTAATTAGTCAAAAAGAATGGGATGTATTAAAAACCGAGATGGCTTACGAAATAGGTCATTATAGACCAACAGAAGCTCCTGTAAATTGGAAAATTGCTAATTCTAATTGGATAGTACACAAAATCAATCGACAAAAATAGCATTTTAAAGCTATAATATTGCATGGCCGAAAATAATCAAAATGAATTAGTCAGTAAAATAGTCAGTCTATGTAAAAGAAGGGGAATCATTTTTCAAAACTCAGAAATTTATGGTGGTGTTCAAGGTTTTTATGATTATGGCCCAATCGGTTCTTTAATGAAACTAAACTGGAAAAATATTTGGTGGACTGACAATGTTATTAAACGTCGTGATGTGGTTGGTATTGATGGTTCAATTATTACCCATCCAACTGTTTGGCAAGCCTCTGGCCATGTCAAAAATTTTGCCGACATTATGGTTGAATGCAAAAAATGCCACAAAAGATTCCGCCCTGATCTTCTAGAAGATCCCTCAAAATGTCCTGAATGCGGTGGTCAATTTACCAAAGGTCGCAAAT
>JAQVXB010000068.1 GCA_028709405.1 Candidatus Shapirobacteria bacterium | reverse complement strand
TGATCCCCCGTCGATGGCTGGTTGAAAAATGTGACTTAACAATAAGATTTTCATTAATTAGTCTAATTATACTTCGTGTTATTCTAATAATTAGTTTATGTTAAAGAAAATATTCGGGTCGAAATTACTTAGATTACTTTTTTCTTTAGTTTTAATTTATTTTGCTTTTAAAAAAGTTGATATTATTAAACTATTTAAAGAATTGGAAAGTGTCCCTTGGTGGTTTGTGGCGGTGAATGTATTATTAAGTTTTTTTATTGTGTCTTTAATTTCTTTTCGTTGGAGTTTACTTTTATTTCCAAAGTTTAAAATAAAGACAGTTTTGGCTTTTACTAGGGCTAATTTTTTGGCGGCTTTTTATTCTTTGTTTTTTCCAACTGCAATTGCTGGTGATGTTTTAAAATGGGCGGTAATTGACCATAAATATCCAAAAATAGCAAAGACAAAGGTGTTGGGTTCAATTTTACTCGATAGGTTTGTCGGTTTATCGATATTTGTATTTTTGGGACTTATTTCATCAATTATAGGGAGAAAAAATGGGATGATCATTCCCAATTATATTTTTTATTTATTGCTGATTTCGACAATAATTTGTTTTTTAATTTATTTACTTATTTATTTTTTTGATGTGTCGAAATTATTACCAAAGGTTACTTTTTTACATCGACTTGACGATGCTTTTGAATTATTAAAAGATGAAAATAAAGGACAAATTGTTAAATGTATTTTAATGTCGGTTATAAGTGAAACTTTTTGGATTTTGCAAATGTGGTTTGTCGGTTGGAAATTTGGAACCAATTTGGGGATATTACCGGTTTTTATTTTTATCCCAATTATATCGACAATTTTAATTTTGCCGATTTCGATTGGAGGTTTTGGAGCCAGAGAACAATTATATTTATTTTTCTTTTCTCAAATAGGTAGCTCGAATGAAAGTATTTTATTAATGTCGACATTTTTGGGAATATTGGGGGTAATAAATTCTTTGTTTGGTGGATTATTGTCGGTTTTGGATGAGGAAACTAGAGGAAAAGTAAAAAGCGTATTGACATAATTTAAATTATTTTGTTAAGATAAATTTGCTTTGTCAAGAGACTCCGAAGAATCGGAGCAGCAACCGAGGTCCGAAATTTCGGACTCGCGGTGCTTTTTCTTTTAGAAATAAAAGAAAGACAAGCCTTTATTAATTAATTAAAGGAAAAATATGAATTATCCCCTTTTTGTTTCGGAATCGGTTTGCGCCGGTCATCCAGATAAAATTTGTGATCAAATTTCGGATGCGGTTTTAGATGCTGCTTTAACTGTTGATAAAAATTGTCGGGTGGCATTGGAAACTTTGGTGACGACTAATAAAATTGTGATGGCGGGAGAAGTGACTTGCAATCAGAGTTTGGATTATGTGGAAATTGCCAAAAAAATTATTAAGGAGATTGGTTATACAGATCCTGTTTTGAATTTTGACGAGAATGCTAATATTGAAGTTTTAGTCCATCAGCAATCAAAGGATATTGCAGTTGGAGCGGACAATGATGGAGCTGGTGACCAGGGAATGATGTTTGGATATGCTTGTAATGAAACTCCACAATTAATGCCATTGCCAATAGTTTTGTCGCATGAACTATGCCGAAAGATGGATGAATTACAATTTGGAGAATTAAATTATTTAAGACCCGATGGTAAGGCGGAAGTGAGTGTTGGCTATGAAAATAGTAAAGTGATAAAAATAGAAAAAATAGTTTTGGCTAAGCCTTTTGATCCGGCAGTTGATAAAGAAAAAATGAAAAATGATTTATATAATTTGGCAATTTTGCCAATTTTAGAAAAATATAATTTAAACAAAGTGGCTAAAGAAGAAATTGTTGTAAATGGAACTGGAGTTTGGGAAATCGGTGGTCCGGCCAGTGATACAGGAGTGACCGGTCGAAAGATTGTGGTTGACACATATGGAGGAATGGGGAGAATTGGAGGTGGTTGTTTTTCTGGCAAAGATCCGACAAAAGTAGATAGAAGTGGAGCTTATGCGGCTAGATATATTGCTAAAAATATTGTGGCAGCGGGGTTGGCTGATCGATGTGAAGTTCAATTGGCTTATGTAATTGGAGTGAAAGATCCAATCGGGAAATCAATTGAGTGTTTTGGTAGTGAAAAGAAAGATTTAAAAACAATCAATGATTTTGCTTGGAATTTATTAGATTTATCGGTTAAAGGAATAATTGACTTTTTAGATCTAAAAAGACCAATTTATGGAAAGACGGCTAGATATGGTCACTTTGGATATGAAGAATATCCGTGGGAGAGAATAGTTTAAATCCACCCCTTAATCCCCTCCTTTGACAAAAGGAGGGGAAAAGACTGTTTTAAATGGTAGAATTTAGTAATTAAAAATTAAATATTTTCTATGATTTTAATTGTTGGTGGAGCGGGATATATTGGTTCCCATATAAATAAAGAGTTAACTAAACAAGGGTTTAAAACCGTTGTTTTTGATAATTTATCAAGCGGAAAAAAAGAATTGGTTAAATGGGGAGAATTTTTTCAAGGTGATTTGGGAAATATTGAAGAAATTAGAAAAGTTTTTAAAGATTATCAAATTGAAGCGGTGTTACATTTTGCGGCATTTAAGGCGGTTGGTGAATCGGTGGCCGATCCGCAAAAATATTATTTGAATAATGTAAGTAACACTTTAAATTTATTTAAAGTGATGAGAGAAAATAAGGTTAATAAATTTATCTTTTCTTCATCAGCGGCTACTTTTGGTAATCCACAATATATTCCAATTGATGAGAAGCATCCACAATCCCCTATTAATCCATATGGTGAAACTAAATTAATAGTCGAGCATATTATGCGAGATTATTCGGCTGCCTATGATTTTAGATATGTGGCTTTGAGATATTTTAATGCTTGTGGAGCAGATTTAGAGGGAGAGACTGGTGAATGGCAAGGAAGTAGTTCTAATTTAATCCCCTTAACTCTTGATGCGGCGATTGGAGCTAGGGAGGAAATTGGAATTTTTGGAACTGATTACCCTACTCCAGATGGTACTTGTATTCGTGATTATATTCATGTGACTGATTTGGCCGAAGCTCATGTTTTGGCTTTGAAATATTTAATGGAGGGAGGGGCAAGTGATTGTTTTAATTTGGGTAATGGTAAAGGATTTTCGGTAAAAGAAGTTGTAGATATGGCAAAGAAAGTAACTGAAATTGATTTTAAAGTTACACCAAAAGATAGACGAGCTGGTGATCCTCCAGAGTTAATTGCTGATTCTAAAAAAGCGAAAGAAATTTTAAAATGGGAACCAAAATATTTTGATTTGGAAACCATTATGAAGAGTGCTTGGAATTGGCATAAACAGTTTAAAAAAACTGTTTAACAATATGACCCCAGACAGTAAAAAGGAATTATCAAATAAACAAATTTTAATCAAAAATACTTTTTGGTTGAGTGCAATTGAGTTTTTATCTAAGATTTTGATGTTTGTGGT
>JAQVXB010000067.1 GCA_028709405.1 Candidatus Shapirobacteria bacterium | reverse complement strand
GAAGTCCTTTTTCTTCCATTTTAAAAACTCCCACTTCATCAGTCGCCCCAAATCGATTTTTAGTAGTTCGTAAAATTCTTAGATCTCCATTTTTCTCTCCTTCAAAATAAAGTACTGTGTCCACCATGTGTTCTAATAATTTTGGTCCAGCAATATCCCCCTCCTTAGTTACATGTCCCACAATAAAAATTGCTACTCCTTTTTTCTTAGCCAATTGAATTAATCTAAAAGCTGATTCTTTAATTTGTCCCACTGATCCGACTACTCCACTGGCATTTTCCGATGCCATCACTTGAATCGAGTCCACCACCGCTATTTTGTACACATTTTGTGTTCGATTTAAAAACTCATCCAACTCATCAATCGAATTTGTACCTAAAATATCAAAATTTTTAGCTTCCAAACCCAACCTTTTTACTCTTAACCCAATCTGTTCTGACGATTCTTCACCTGCCACATATAACCCACCTATTTTTCCAATTAATTGAGTTAACAAAGTACTTTTCCCAATCCCTGGTTCCCCGGCAAATAGCACCGCCGATCCCTGAACAATTCCTTTACCCAAAACTCTATCAAATTCGTAAATACCCGTTGAAAAAACACCTTGATCTTTATTCACCGATCCGAAGTCTTGACGAAGGACGGCTAAATTTTTCACCTCCAGTTTCTCCCCCAGTCCTCTTTTTTTGGAAATTGGAAATTTGGCATTAGAAATTTTTATTTCTTTCAGAGTATTCCATTCTCCACAAGCACTACACTGCCCCATCCATTTAGAAAATTCATTCCCACAATTTGAGCACACAAACACCGTCTCTTTATTTTTCATTACCCATTATAACTAAAAAATAATTAAATTAATTTTCAAAATAATTTTAAGCGCGCAGCATCCAAGGTGCATTACCGAAGGGGTCGAGCACTACAAAATTAATTTAAAAATTAAATAGCCACGAGAAATTAATCAAATTTTTTAAAAAACTAATTTCTAGAGGCTCTCACGCACTCCCCACCAAAAATCCCCCATTTTAAGGGGGATTTTATGAATCATTTTCAGTAAACCCTATTCTGTTAACGTCGATGTTGGTGTTGGTAAACTCACTATCTTTTCCCAATATGGAGGCTCTTCTTGTTGTGCATAATGATAAAAAATTCCACCTGAAGTCAAAAAATTATTATCTGTTAAATAAATAATTTCATCAACTAAAACATCCTCTGGTATTTCAGCAGTAGCTGCCTTTCTCCAAGAAACACCATCCAATTGCCAAAAAATACCATCACTAGACAACAAAAACCCAGCAGGAGTTAAAAATCTTATATACCCCGACCCAATTGTTCCAACATCACCTCCCGTTCCAATAGGAATTTCCCCTATTGGTACAGACTCCACCCCTCCAGGACAATTATCTCTCGCCACTAAAATTCCTCCATTTAATTTACAAACTTCTGTTATCCTTCCATCTTCTTCTCCCAAAACCAACCCCGTTTTGAAAACCACCGCCATTGCCAGTATCAAAATACCAGCTAACAATAATTTATTTTTCATAATTTTAAAAATTAGTAATTAATAAAATCATAACACACCACCAAAAATCCCCCATTTTCATGAGGGATTTTCCATCAACCCTCCTTGTCAAGGGAGGGTACCCGCAGGACGGGTGGGTTTTACTTGTAAATCACGTTCTTCTTATTAGTCTCCACAATTCCCAAAGAAATTTTTCTCTTTTGAACATCAATACTTTCAATATAAACTTGGACTTTATCTCCTTCCTTAAGATTAACTCCACCAGTAAGTTTAGATATATGAATCAAACCCTCAACTCCAGTTTCTAATTTAACCAAAGCTCCAAAATTAGCTAATCGAACCACTTCACCACTAACCTCTTTATCTTTTGGATATTTATCTTCAATAGTCATCCATGGATCATCAGACAATCTCTTTATAGAAAATTGTAATCTTCCATCGTCTTTATTAATCAATTTAATTTTAATTTTATCCTTTGATTTAAACATAGAAGAAAGTTCGTTTACTTTTTCCCAAGAAATTTCTGAAATATGAACTAACCCCTCCAAATTTAAAGGAGCTCCTTTATTATCACAATTAACTCGAACAAAAACACCAAAAGGTTCAACTCTCATTATTTCAGCATCAAAAATATCACCTACCTCCAAATTTTCAATAGCTCCAACTTCTTCACCAACTTTATCAGGTTCAGACACTAATCTTTCACTAAAAACCAATCTATTTTTAGCCTGGTCAACTTCCAAAACCTTGGTTTTAATCTTTTTACCCATCATTTTATCTGGGTCACCATCATATTTACTTCCAATTTGAGATCCAGGGATAAAACCAAAGAAACCAAACGGAGCTACTACTACTGCTCCACCTCGGTTCAATTCCTTAGCAAAAACGGTTACTTCTCCACCGCTTTTTTCCTTTTCTTTAAAATAATTCCATCCATAACCACTAGCAGCTCCTCTAATTGAAGCCAAAATTTGACCTTTATCATTTTCAGGCGTTTTAATTTGAACCTCAATTTCGTCATTGACCTTTAAATCAGCCACATAATCTTTTACAAATTCAAATTCTTTTCCAGTTACTACCGCATCAGTCTTACCACCAACATCAATAAAGATTGCTTTATTTTTAATTGAAGTAATTTTACCCTTAACTTCCTGTCCCTTTTTAAGACCAGTTAATTCAACTCCTTCTAGTTTTAAAAGATCAGCCATTGTCAAAGCAGCATCACTTTTTTTGATTTTTTTATCTTTTTTAGCCATTTTTTAAAAAAAATCTCCCAATTACTTGGGAGCTTTCGCGGGATTGGTTACCCCAAATAAAATAATAATAAATTTTTAAATCCTAATTTCTAATTTCCAAAAATCAAGATCTAAATTGTATTGTAATTTATTGAACCGTTTCCCAATTTTGACATTTGTCATTAGAAATTGGAAATTTTCTTCTTATTTAGTTTCTGAATTCTGGCCACGACCTATCTTCAAGATCCCTTGCGGGAAGACTATTGTCAGCGCTAAAGAGTTTCACTTCTCTGTTCGAAATGGGAAGAGGTGGTGCCACTTCGCTCCAATGACCAGAGTTCAAAAACTAAATCGAATTTGTTTGTAATTTAATCTTAATTTCTAGAATCTAAAGCTCTAGCGAACTAAAGCTCTAAAGTTCTACTTTTTCTTGGCCTCTAAATAGAGTTGCCCATTCAGCTTCCAAACCCAAATTTTGATTGGGGCTGAAAGCCAAACATATTGAAAAAGTTTCTTCAATCTTCTCTCTACTTAGCTTAAATCCTTTCAGATCTTCCACTTGTAGAGTATTAACCGGTAGTCTCCCGGCGATTTCTCTTCCGACTTGCGTCGGAAAACGATTCCTTATCTTAGGGTCAGTTTCCTGTTTGAGATGCTTTCAACAGTTATCTTATAGAAACGTAGCTACCCAGCGCTGCTCCTGACGGAACAACTGGCACACTAGAGGTTTCCTCATCCAGGT
>JAQVXB010000066.1 GCA_028709405.1 Candidatus Shapirobacteria bacterium | reverse complement strand
CTAATCATCAAAATCGATGATTCTAAAGATTTATCTCAATCTAAAAATCTCCTTCCAGGCCTAATTGGTCAACTCTATTGGTATTCTCTTCAAAAATAATTTTATCTTCTGGTAAAGAGATTAAGTCAATCCATTGTTCGTCTACTTTATTACTTAAAATTTTCGTCATTATTCTATTCCAAATTGGAGTTGCTCCACTTACCCCCGAGGCCACCCAACTCATCGGTGAACTATCATTATTTCCCACCCAAGTTGCCACTAAATAACTTGGTGTCCATCCAATACACCAATTATCTTTTAAATTATTTGTTGTCCCAGTTTTTACTGCTACTGTTTTTCCTTCAATTTTTAATTTTGAATTCAATCCAAAAATAGGGGATCTTGCTTGATCATCACTTAATATATTATTAATTACCAAAGTCAATTCTGGTTCTATTATTTTTTCAATTTCTCTTTCTTTTACATATATATTTTCACCCAAATAATTGTCTATTTTATAGACTGGGTTAATCTCTATTTTATCTCCCAAGTTTGCAAATATACTGTAAGCTTGAGCCATTTCAGTCATTTTAACTTCACCACTTCCCAAAGCCAAAGATAATCCATATCTTTTTCTTTCCTTCCAGGTTGTAATCCCCATCTTTTCAGCCAAATCAATCATATTATTTACCCCATTTTCTGCCAGCAGTTTTACTGACGGTACATTAAGAGAAGAGGCTAAAGCTGTTCTTAAAGTTACCTTACCCATATATTTACCATTATAATTTTGAGGGGAATACACTCTTTGACCAGGAACATAATAACTGACCGGGTTGTCATCAATATACGAATCCTGCATTTTTCCTTTTTCAAAAGCTAATAAATAATTTATTGGTTTAATTGATGAACCTGGTTGTCTTAGCGCAGTTGTCACATTTACATTACCGTCAATATCAGTTGCCTCATAATTTTTAGACCCAACCATTGCTAAAATATCACCATTTTTAACCCCAATTACCAAAGCCGCCCCATTAGATATTTTTAATGCCTTTACTTTATCAATTTCTTCTTTAACAATTTTTTCAGCCTCTTTTTGAATATTCAAATCCAAACTAGTATAGATATTTAAACCTTGTCTTTCAAAATTTATAAATCCATATTTATCTTCTAATAAATTTTTGATATAAAAAACAAAGTGTGGAGCCTCAATATTTTGTTTCCTTTTTCTAAAAATTAATTTTTGATTTAATATTTTTTCTCCTTCTTCATTGTCAATATAATTAGCGGCTATCATTTCTTCCACCACTCTTTTTTGTCTATGAATTCCTAAGTCGGGATTATTGCCAAAGTAAGAATAAGAACTTGGTGCCGCCGGCAGTCCCGCCAGATAAGTCATTTCTCCATCATTTAATTCCCACACATTTTTTCCAAAATATTTTTGTGCCGCCTCTTGGACACCATAAGCTTCTCCTCCATACGAAACTTGATTAAAATATCTTTCTAAAATCTCATTTTTATTTAATTTTCTCTCTATTTTTATAGTTAAAATTGCTTCTTTTATTTTTCTTTTAAAAGATTTTTCGTTAGTTAAAAAAATATTTTTAACCAATTGTTGACTGATTGTTGATCCTCCTCTTAATTTATCATCGTCAGATTTTTTAAAGTTATAAATACTTGCTTTAATTATTCCTTTTATTGACAGTCCTTTATGGTTAAAAAAATTTTTATCTTCAATTGAAATTGTCGCCTCAATAATTTTTTTTGGAATTTTATCTAAAGTTACCCAAGTTCTATTTTCTTCCTCATAAAATTTATAAAGCAAATTTCCATTTCTATCAAAAATTTTACTTGATAACTTGGGAGGATTATAGATTAGATTGATATCGGGGAGCTCTTCATTTAAAAAATTATAAACATTCAAAGCAACTACAACCAAAACAATTACTATTAGGATTACTATTATTTTTTTCCAAAGGAATTTAACCAACCAAAAAACAGTTTTTAAAATTAAAAAAACCGGCTTACCTATTGTTATTAAGATTTTTATTAATTTTTCAAAAAAAATCATCCTAATTAACAGTGGCAGCTGCCTTATTATTATTTGGATCTTCAACTAAAGGACAGTCTAAACATATTTTAACCCCAGAAATATCAGTAACAACTAGATGTTCTTGCCATTCTGCATTCGGAGCCACTTCATTGTCTACTACAATCCTTCCAGTATCTTTATTTATTACTACATTCATTTTCACTGTTGTTGTTTTTGGTAAAAACTTTTTATTAAAGTATTCATAATGAGATTGACATCCGCCCTCAGGGACTGCTCCACCGGTTGAATTGCACACATTAATTCCAATTATATCTGTTGGCATAACCGGTTTTTTAACAGTTTTATCTTTCAATAATTCTGTCATTATTTTATTCCAGATTGGAGCCGCCCCACTTGTTCCCGATACTACTCCTTTCATTCTTGAGTTATTATTGTTGCCCACCCAAGTCCCAACTACATAATCCGAAGTGTATCCATAAGTCCAATTATCCCTTAAATCATTTGTTGTCCCAGTTTTAACTGCCACTTCTGGGTGTCCTTTAATATTTAAAAGAGATCCTCGGCCAAAAACCATACTTCTAGCTCCATCATCAGATAATATTTGTTGAATTATAAAAGAAGTTTCTCGTGACAATACTCTCTCTCCCGGGTTTTCTTTAAATTCTTCTAATATTTCCCCGTTTTTATCAACTACTTTCAATATTGGTGTTAATTTTTGTTTAGTTCCCATATTAGCAAAGACACCAAAAGCGGTTGTCATATCAGTCATTAGCACCTCTCCTCCACCTAAAGTCAGAGAATATCCATAATTAGAAGGGTCTTTAAAAGTGGTCAATCCCATTGCTGAAGCCGATGCTATAAAAGTCTCTAAACCATTTAATTTCAAAACTTTTACTGCTCCAATATTTAAAGAGTTTGCCAGTGCGTTTCTTATCGTTTGTAATCCATAATAACTATTTCCATAATTAGTTGGGCAATATGCTTTTTGATTTATTTGTTTAAAACAGGTTGGGTTGTCATCAACAATTGAAGCTGCTGTTATTTTTCCCAATTCCAATCCAACAGCATAATTTAATGGTTTAATTGATGATCCTGGCTGTCTTAACGCCGTAGTCACATTATATTTACCGTCTATTTCATCAGAAAAATAATCGATTGATCCAACCATCGCTAAGATTTGACCTGTTTTTGGTTCTGTTATTAAAGCTGCCCCGTTGGTTACATTAGATTTCTTTAATTTTTCTACCTCTGAGGCCACTATTTTTTCAGACAATTTTTGAATATCTAAATCTAATGATGTAGTAATTTTTAATCCACCTTCTGTCAGTCTCTTTAATCCATATTTTTCTGTTAGCTGTTCCCTAACATAAAAAACAAAGTGTGGAGCTAAAATTCCAGTTCTATCTAAATAATAATTTAGTTTTTCTTCTTTAGCTTTTTTCATCTCTTCTTCACTAATAAAACCAAC
>JAQVXB010000065.1 GCA_028709405.1 Candidatus Shapirobacteria bacterium | reverse complement strand
GAACAAGTGGCCGAAGATTTATTAAAAATGTCCGGTTTTGTTAGCGGAGTTAGTTATGATAAACAAGTATCTGGCGACACTTCTCGCCCCGATTTTACTGTCTATATGCCAGACGGTATGAAAATTAATATTGATTCCAAATTCCCCTATCAAAATTTAGTCAAAATGAGCGAAGCTGAAGGTAGAGAAGAAAAAGAAAAATTTAAAAAATTATTTGAACAAGACATTAAAACCAAAGTCAAAGAGGTGACTAGTCGCGAATATATTAATCCAGAAGCCAATACTGTTGATTTTGTCATTCTTTTTATCCCCAACGAAATGATTTTTAGTTTTATTTATGATCGTTTCCCAGAAATTTGGCAAGACGCCATGAGTAAAAAAGTAATTTTGGCTGGCCCTTTTTCATTTACTGCCATTTTACGCATGGTTCATCAAGCATATGACAATTTTCGTTATCAAAAAAATGTCGCCACCATTATTGGTCACATCAAAAAATTTGCCGAAGAATTCGACAATTATAATAAAAGTTTTAAAGATATTGGTACTAGTATTGAATCTCTTCAAAAAAAATATACCACTGTCGATACTACCCGCACCAATCAACTAGTTAAAATTGTCAACAAAATCAAAACCGAAGAAACAGATTCTAATTTAAAGATCCATGAATAGTAAATTCTTCTATTTTTTCATAACCTTTATTTCCATTTTCTTGATTTTTGTTAATCTCGTCTCTCCTAATTATCTTTGGTCTAAAATTATTTTTTTCTTTATTATTTTTTGTGGTTTTATTTCTTTTTTCTATATTTTTTCTTCAAAACACAGGTTAAATTTTTCTCTATCAATATATTTTTTTCTTTTAGTTTTACTTTTATTTTTTCATCAATTTAATTTACTGAATTTCATCATCCTGACCATAATTTTATCGGCTGTAATATTTTTAACTTTTAGTAATAATAAAAATTATACTGCTTGATAGATCCTTCTTTTTAGAGTATATATAGCTTAATAGCATCTTTTTCAAATAGCTGAAAAAATACTGTTCTTTAACATCCTCATATTTAAAATTATTCCCTTTTGGGATTGATATAAAATTGACCAAAATTGAAAGGAGTGATTACATGATTAAAATTGTCGGAAATATTCTATGTATTGTTCTTGTCTGTGTTGTTCTTATTATCTCCGTTGCCTTAATTGTCTTTGCTAGTCTCTCCAACACCACTGACAATTTCTTTGTCGCTTCCAAAAAAATCATTCCAATCCGTCCACCGTAAGTATAATTCCATTTTTTCAAAAAAAAGAAAGGAGACATCTTTATGTCTTTATTTAAAAGAACTCCCAAAATAGATCCAAATTGCGAAAGCGAAATCTGTCGTCGTCGGGAAATTTCCATTAAGATCATTGAAAAAGATCTTGGTATCCCTAATATCACAAGAATTTTCATGGGCAACCGTGATAGATTGGATAAACTGATTGATTGTTTCAATGCTCTTGAAGACGAAGCTAGTGTCAGATTTATCCAAAGTAATCTCCATATTCACGACGACAAAACCACTCCAATCGAAAAAATAAAAGAAGTCGGTGAAAAACTGAAACAAGTTATTTAAGGCGCTGACGCACCAAAAGGAAATAAAAATATGAGCAGATATCCACCAAGCCGGCAGGGTTGTGCAAACAAACTGTCGGCTATTTTTCGCCTTTTTTAGCAGTCAATCAATTTGACTGATATTTACCCCTTGACACCACCTAGCAGTCGTCCTATTATATTGCTAATATGTCAGATTTAACTCAAAGACAAATAAAAATACTTAAATGTATTGCCGAGGAATTTATTGAAACCGCTGCTCCTGTAGGTTCAGAAACCCTTGAAAAAAAATATTCTTTAGGTATTTCTTCTGCTACTATCCGTAATGAAATGATGGCTCTAACCCAACTCGGTTTTCTTAAAAAAGGTCATCTTTCCGCCGGTCGTGCCCCAACCTCTATGGGTCTTAAATACTATGTTAGAAATCTTATGACCCCTAAAAACCTTTCTGTTAGCGATGAAATTGGTGCTAAAGAAAAAGTTTGGGAATTTAGAAATGAATTTGACCGCTTACTTAGAGAAACTACCAAAGAATTAGCTCAGCGTACCCGCTCAATGGCCATTGCCACCACTGATCACGGTACTGTTTACAGTTACGGTGCTTCAAATTTATTAGAAGAACCAGAGTTTTTTAATATCGATGTTACCAAAACTGTTCTTTCTTTAATTGATAATGCTAATTTTTGGTTTGAAATTATCAATAAAGCCGGGGATTTAAACCCAGAATCCTCAGAAATTGTTCATCTTTTGATTGGTGAAGACCTTGGTCTTGAACATCTAGAACCTTGCGGTTTCGTCTATCAAAACTATGAAGCCGGTCCTCACCGGGGCATTGTTGGTATCGTCGGTCCAGCTCGTTGTCACTACCCCTATGTCGTTCCCGTTGTTGACTATTTTGCTGAACTTTTATCCACTATTAGCCGTTAATTAATTTATGACTGATAAAAAAACTAAAAACATCACTATTAAAACCTCTGAATTATTAGACAAAATAAACTCATTAGAAGACAAATTAGCCAGATCTCTGGCTGATTATTCTAATCTAGAAAAAAGAATTGAATCTCAACGTCAATTATTTATCACTCTGGCCACTACTTCTATCTTAAGTAAAATGGTTGAAGTTTTAGATGACTTCTATTTAGCCCAAAAACATCTTAATGATCCTGGTCTTAAAATGGCCATCGATAAATTTAATTCAGTTTTAAAAACCGAAGGTCTAGAAGAAATTAATCCTATTAACCTTGAATTTGATCCTCAATCTATGGAGTGTATCCAGGCAGTCGACGGCCACGAAAACTTCGTAGTTGATGTCAAAAAACTAGGTTACAAATTAGATGGTCATATTCTTCGACCTGCCCAAGTGTCAGTGGGTAAAAAATCTGACCAAATTACTAATTAATTATTTTTTTAATCTAAAGCTTTAAAGCTCTAAAACATATGTCAAACAAAATAATCGGAATCGATTTAGGCACCACCAATTCTTGTGTTGCAGTTATGGAAGGTGGTAAACCAAAAGTTATTATTAGTGCTGAAGGTCGCAACACCATCCCTTCAGTCGTTGAACCTGTCAAAAAATTAGTTGGTGACTTGGCTAAACGCCAAATGGTTCTTAATTCCAAAAACACTATTTATAGCGTTAAGCGTTTAATGGGTCGTCGTATGGATGATCCTGAGGTTAAAAAGACTCAATCAGTTGCTCCATACAAAATAGTTTCCGGCAAAGATAATACCGCTTCAGTTGAAGTTGAAGGTAAAGCCTATACTCCACAAGAAATTTCGTCTATGATTTTACAGAAATGTAAGGCCGATGCCGAAAAATATCTCGGCGAAAAAGTTACTGATGCTGTTATAACTGTTCCTGCTTATTTTGATGATTCTCAACGCCAAGCCACTAAACAGGCTGGAGAGATTGCTGGACTTAATGTTCAACGCATTGTTAATGAACCAACAGCCGCTGCTTTAGC
>JAQVXB010000064.1 GCA_028709405.1 Candidatus Shapirobacteria bacterium | reverse complement strand
CAAAGTTGAGGGTACCTGAAGTCTTAGGTTTCCTAGGACCAAGGTAAATTCAGCGATGAGGGTTAAGTCGTAACAAGGTATCCGTACTGGAAGGTGCGGATGGATCACCTCCTTTGAGGTTTATGTCTAATCCATAAGATTAGACCATCTCAACCATTCCGAAGCTCGAAAGAACGAAGGATGGCTTTCTGGTACTAACAGTTCGGCTCTAAACAATGTGAATTTTAATTTTAAACAAAAACCCTCCGAAATTTCGGAGGGTTTTCAGTATAATAAAGAATGATTTTCTATCATTTAACGACTAAATAATCATATGAAAAAATCTAATCTACCATTTGTTACCAATCTAAAAATTGATAAAGAAGCTCTCCCTAAACATATTGCCATTATTATGGACGGCAATCGTCGTTGGGCTGTCAAAAAAGGTTTAAAACCAGGCGAAGGTCACAAAGCTGGTGCTCAAAATCTTGAAAATATTGTTAATTATTGCCGCGACATTGGAATTAAAAATATTACCGTTTATGCCTTATCTACTGAAAATTGGCGTAAACGATCTGCAGAAGAAGTTAAAGGAATTTTTAATCTTTTAATTCAAGTAGTTAAAACTAAACGACTAGAATATAAAAAATCGGGCATTAAATTTTTTGTTTTAGGTAATTTTCAAGCCTTTCCCTTTAAAGTCAAAAATGCCATTAAAAAAATTCTTGATACCGTCCTTGATAATGAAAGAATTAAATTTAATGTCGCCTTAAATTATGGTGGTCGTGATGAAATCGTCAATGCTATCCAAAATATCATTAAAGATGGTGTCAAGGCTAGTCAAGTTAATGAAGAATTAGTTTCCAAATATCTCTATACTACTGGCCAACCAGATCCTGATTTAATAATCAGACCGGGCGGCGAATTTAGATTATCAAATTTTCTCTTATGGCAAATGTCTTACGCTGAACTTTATTTTACCAATATTCTTTGGCCCGACTTTACCCCAAAAGAACTAGAAAAAGCCATCTACTGGTATCAACAACGCGACCGCCGATTAGGTAAATAAAAAGTCTACATAAATTTCACACCCAACACCACTTCTACAATTTTTGCCACAAAATAAGATATAAAGATAATTAAAAATCCGATTAATGCCCCGGTTATTCTCCCGTATCCAGCTTTCGATTTTTCTGGACTTCCACCTGATGTCATCAATGTTATTCCACCACTTATTAACATTAATAATAAAATCAATCCTGCTACAACATAAATGTAAGGTAACAATGATCCAATCACATCATTTGTATTTTTATAAGCAAAATTAAATCCAGTACCATCATAACTTGGTAAATTAGTGCTTTCTACAGGTTCCTTACCTGGAGGATCAGCATAAACCACTTTTACCAATTTAGTAAAAATATTTTTCATAATTTTAAAATCCTGGAATTTTTAATATTTGAACCGCAATTAATCTCAAAATAAATATTGCAAAAATACATACTAAAAGACCAATAATTGCCGAAGTAATAGTTTCTTTTGCTCCAGCCATTTTCTTTTCATCTCCACCAGAAGTAGCAATCAAAATAAATCCATAAGCCATTAATAAGAAAGCAATTCCCCCCGCTATCCCAAATAAAAAAGTCAAAAGCCATGGCACAAAATCTTTAATTTCTACTGGTACACACCCTAATGCTGTGTTAGTTCCCAATTTTCCGTCTACATAACAGGACGGATTATAAGAATCAAAAGATACCGGAGTTGCATCTCTAACTTCATTTGATATTGCACAACTTGCTACTCCAGAAGAATCATATACACAGAACATAGCACCATCACAGATTCTTCCTTTATCAAAAGAACCATTGTTACAAGTATAAATAGTATTTTTATTTTCTCCACAAGCAGTTTCTCCACTTTTAACTGTCTTTCCATCTGTGGTAGTACAAGATTTACTATCTGCAGTATTGGTTATACATGTTCCGCTATTTTGATCGCAATATTCACTATCACTACAAGTTTTTTTTTCAATCCAAGTATAACCATCTGTGGTACTTCCACACCATTGATATATCTTTTTCCCTTCACATTTATAACCTTCACAATTTGTTGTTGATGTTGATCTTACGCAGCTTGCAGTATTAGAAGAGTCATTGTTTTGACAAACAAATGTATTAACTACATTGCTCTCACATTTTGTTCCTTTTCCCAAGAACCATTATTACAGATATAAAGATAATTAATATCTTCTCCACAAGCAATTTCTCCGCTTTTTCTCACATCACCCGTTGATGTAATACAATCATTATTAGAAGTAGATCTACACCCTTTAATACTGGCATCGCACACTTGATCGCCTTCACAAATTTTTACTGTTACCCAAATCCAATTTTTTACTAATGAATTAGTTGTAGGGTCTTGACACCATTGTTCTAAATTGTTTTCCTTACATTGATATAAATCAGCATTACAAGTAAGTGCCAGGGTTTTTGTTTCAGTTGTTAGAAAAAACATCACCAATATCCCCAAAACTAACCATATTTTTCTCTTCACCATATTTGTAGTATATCAAATGTTAAAATTAATCTGTGTATTTAAAGATCCGAAAAATATCAATAATTATTCTCATTTTATTATCGGCTTTTTTCATCGTTAAACCGATCTTTGCTGATGTCGTCGACGATTGTATAAAAGATAATCGAAATGATCCTTCTGCTTGTATTGATTTAGTTAAAAAACAAATCAACGATTTAGAAAATGCCATCAATCCTCTCAAAAAAGAATCAACCGGTCTTCAATCAAAAATTACCTCTGCTAAATCACAAATCTTTCAAATTGAAAAACAGGTTGTTAGTTTGGGCCAGCAATTAATTGAAAAAGAATCAGACCTAGAAGTCCAGCGATTATTACTTTCCGAACGTGTTAAACGCTATTATAAAAATAGTAAAAAATTCAATTCCTTTTTAATCTTTTTTGCCAATAAAGAAAACAGTTCTCTTTTTCAACAATATACCTGGTATCAATCAATTATTTCTCAAGATAAAAACACCATTACCCAATATTCTTCTGAAATTAAGACCTTAAATGATAATAAAAATAAAATTGAAGCTGAAAAAGTTAAATTAGACAAAATCAAGAAAGATCTCGAAAACCGTTTTGGATTTTTATCTACCGAAATTAAAAAAGCCGAGAATTACAAAGGCCAATTAAATAGTAAATTAAAAGATTTAGAAGCTCAAAGAATCGCCAAATTAAACTTACCAACTAGCGCCGGTTCTGGAGGAATTTCCTGTGTTGATGATCGTAAAGTTGATCCAGGTTTTGGCACTGGTTTTGCCTTTTTTACCTTTGGTATCCCTCATCATGTCGGTCTCAATCAATATGGTGCCCTTGGTCGTGCTAAAGCCGGTCAATCGGCCGAAGATATAATTAGAGCTTATTATCAAAATATTGAGATTAGTGGTGGTAAGGAAGGGGAGAATGTAAAAGTTAATGGCACTAACGAATTTGGTCAAACCTTTAATAACGAAGTAATGAATATCGAAGAATATTTAAAACATATTTATGAAATGCCTACTAGTTGGCCAGAATCTGCCC
>JAQVXB010000007.1 GCA_028709405.1 Candidatus Shapirobacteria bacterium | reverse complement strand
CAATCGATTATACTCCCGAAATTTTGAAAAATTACGATTTGACGCTGATTTTAACCGATCATTCAAACATTGATTATGACCAATTGGCGCAAAACGCGAATTTGGTGGCCGATACGCGCAATGCGATTAAATCCCGCGGCCATAAAAATGTTTTCCGGCTGGGTGTTCCCGCGCCAAAAGACGAATAACCGGGAACCATGAATTATAAATCATTGATAAACCAAGTGTTGTTAATACGGAAATATTGCAAAAAGTCGAAATTATTATAAAATATGCCACTTTTAGATTGATTCTATGAAAGCATTAATTTTGTCCGGAGGACAGGGAACACGCCTTTGGCCATTAAGCCGCAAACAGAAACCCAAGCAATTTCAGAAACTGATAGGCAAAGATACGATGCTCCAGAAAACCGCACGAAGGCTGATTCCGAAACTATCGTGGTCTGACATTTTTATATCTACCAACAGGGAATACTTCAATGAAATTAAAAAGGAATTACCGCTTTTGCCTTTGAAAAATATCATTGCCGAACCTGTTAATCGCGAGCGCGTAGCGGCAATTCTTTTTTTCATGGTTAATTTAAAATTAAAGGATTTAAGCGAGCCGTTGCTTGTGATGCCCTCCGATCACGCGATAAAAAAAGAAAAAGAATTTTTGCGCGCGATTTCTTCAGCCGAAGAATTTGTAAAAAATCACAAAGACTATATTATCGTGCTTGGGGCTAAGCCGACATTTCCCGATACGGGGTTGGGATATTACCAGATAGGCAGCCAGATTGATGGCACGGTAAATGCCCCTGTGTTCAACGCAATTTCCTTTAAAGAAAAACCTAATTTGAAAAGAACGCGGGAATATGTTGCCGATGGCCGACACTATTGGAACACAGCAATTTATGTTTTTTATCCGTCGCTAATAGAAAATTTAATAAAAAAATTTATTCCCGACAACTATCGTCATTACCAAAATATTAAAAAAGCGTTGGACTGTGGCGATGTCACGGCAGTGGACAATGAGTATTCTGAAATGGATAAGGCAAGTTTAGAGTATTCAATTATTGAAAATTACAATAAAATCGCTCTTATCCCTGTAGATATGGGCTGGAGTGATGTTGGCAGTTGGGCAGTGCTCAAAGACAGCTTGAGCAAACCGAATAAAAGCTATATCAAGGGTAATTATATCGGGATTGGATCCAAAAATATAATGGTTTATGGATCGTTTGATAAGTTAGTGGCAGGCATAGGCATCAAGGACTTGGTAATTGTTGTAACCGATGATATTATTTTGGTTTGCAATAAAAATGATTCACAAAAGGTCAAAGAAGTAATTCAACGGCTTGAAAAACAGCAAAGATTCAATTATATTTAACTATTATGAAATTTCTAATTACTGGCGGCGCCGGATTTATTGGATCGAATTTGGCTGAAGTGTTGGTTAAAAAAGGGGATGAAGTTATTATTGTGGACAACTTGTCAACTGGCAGTTTAGACAATATTAACGGTATTAAGGATAAGATTAAATTCGTAAAAAATAGCGTTGCCAATATTGTTTCGCTGGACAAATTGAAAAATATTGATGGGATTTATCATTTGGGGATACCCTCAACAACATTACTATACCGCAATGATCCATTGTTGGTTGGTTCGGCGATCAATGAATTCATTGTTATTTTAGAACTGGCGAAAAGGGAAAATTGCAAAGTTGTTTATGCATCTTCATCATCAATTTATAACGGCAACAAACCGCCGTTTACCGAGGGCATGCCGGTGCTGGTAAAGGATTTTTATACCGAGGCGCGCTATGCCATGGAAAGAATAGCGAGGCTGTATAATGATTTTTACGGGATTGAATCAATCGGCTTTCGTTTTTTTTCTGTTTATGGTCCGCACGAAGAAGCTAAAAAAAATTTTGCCAACCTTGTTTCGCAATTTTTATGGGCGATAGAGAAGGGGAAGAGGCCTATAATTTACGGCGACGGTTCACAAACCCGGGATTTTGTTTATGTGGATGATATCGTGAGAGGCTTTATTGCCGGGATGGCATCAAATATCAATTGCGATATTTTTAATTTGGGTACAAGCCAGCAGCACAGCTTAAATGACCTGGTTGGAGTTTTAAACGAAGAGCTTGGAACAAATTTGGAACCGGTTTATCAAGAAAATCCCATTAAGAATTATGTTCAAGGAACATTAGCTGATACCACTAAAGTAAAAGAAAAACTACACTGGTCGGCTGAAATTTTATTAGAAAAAGGCATTAAGAAACTGATAGAATACGGTGGCCCTATTTCATCGGACGCTTTTTGTTGATTGTCGCGCCTTTTTGGGTTTTTTTATATTTAACTTATGCGAAAAGACCGAATTTAATATTATGAAAACTATAATACTTTGTGGCGGCATGGGTACTCGCATGAAAGAAGAAACTGAATTCAAGCCCAAACCCCTTGTTTTAGTAGGCGGAAAGCCGATTCTTTGGCATATAATGAAATTATATGCTTATTTTGGCTATAATGAATTTGTTTTGGCATTGGGATATAAGGGATCAATGATTAAGGACTATTTTTTAAACGAGAGAGCATTTGTAAATGATTTTACGCTTGATACTTCCAACGGGCAAATAGTTTTTCATAACAATACCAATGATAATTTTAGAATTACATTTGTTGAAACCGGGTTAGAAAGCTTAACCGGCAAGCGGATACTCGGAGTTAAGAATTATATCAATGAAGATGAATTTATGGTTACCTATGGAGATGGAGTTAGCGATATTAATATTGCCGATTTGGTTGCGTTCCACAAAAAAAGCGGGAAAATCGGGACCATTACGGGGGTACACCCTTATTCTAAATACGGCCTTTTAAAAACTGATGCTGGCGGTAATTTAGTGGAGGGATTTGATCAAAAACCGAAATTATATGATTATGTGAGCGGTGGATTTATGGTTTTTAACAGAAAGGCATTTGATTATTTTGATAGTGGGATTATGGAGGATGGCTTAATGAATCTTGTCAAAGAAGGTCAATTGGCAAGTTATCAGTACGAAGGATTTTGGAAGGCAATGGATACTTATCGGGAGATGGAAGAATTAAACAAGCTCTGGGAAAGCGAAAGGCCATGGGCGATTTGGGAAAAGAAAAACGATTGAAATTATGAATGACTTAAAAATTTTTTTAAAAAATAAAAAAATACTTATTACCGGACATACAGGATTTAAGGGTAGTTGGTTGGCGCAGATGTTGATTTATTGCGGTGCTGATGCAGTTGGTATTAGTCTTGAGCCTAAAATCGATCCGAACCTGTTTGGATTGCTTGATTTGCAAAAGCGGATGCGAGGTTATTTTTGCGACATCCGAAATTTCAAAAAAATAAAAGAAATTATTGCGTTTGAAAAACCAGAAATCATTTTTCATTTGGCAGCTCAGCCGCTGGTAAGGGACAGCTATGATGATCCGTTATATACTTTTGAAACAAATATTATTGGCACTGCCAATATTTTGCAGGCGGCAAAAGATTTAGGGGATGTAAAGGCGATAGTTGCCATTACCACTGACAAGGTTTATGAGGAAAAAATCGGTTGTTTCTACGAGGAAAACGATAAATTGGGAGGTTATGATCCCTATAGCGCCAGCAAAGCTGGAGCGGAAATGGTGATAAATTCGTATATAAATTCATTTTTTAATCCCGAGTTCTACGGCAAAAAACATCATACCTTGGCGGCTTCGGCGCGGGCCGGCAATGTTTTTGGCGGCGGCGATTGGCTCAGCCGGATTTTTCCCGATATTGTCAGGTCGATTTTCGAGAAAAAAGAAAAATTAATCATTAGAAATCCTGATTCGATAAGGCCGTGGCAACACGTTTTTGATCCTCTTTATGGATATTTGTTGCTTGCCAAGGAACTTTACGATGGCAAAAGAGAGTTTTCGGGAGCATGGAATTTTGGTCCGGATGCAAAAAGTTATTTAACGGTTGAAAATTTAGTAAAACAAACGTTTGATATTTTTAAAAGGGGAGCTTACGATATAAATCAAGACTTTGTGAAACGTGAAGCCGGTTGCTTAAAATTAAATAGCAATAAAGCGCGGCGATTGTTGGGGTGGCATCCGGTTTATGATATCGGCGATTCGGTGAGGATTGCTTGCGAATGGTATGAGGCGTTTTACCGCGGCAATGACATAAAACAGATTACAGATTGTCAAATAGATTTGTTTTTTAATAAAATTACAAAAATATGAATTGCAGAGGTTGCGGTTATCCGATAATTAAATTCATTTCTTTGGGCCAAATGCCTTTAGCGAATTCTTTTTTAAAGAAAGAGCAGATTCCCTTGGAGAAAAAATATGATTTGAGCGTTGGTTTTTGCCCGAAATGTTATTTGGCTCAGTTGATGGACACGATTCCGCCCGAAGAGCTTTTTTCGGATTATGTTTATTTTTCCTCCACGTCGGATTCCTTTCTTAAGCATTGTGAGGAATCGGCATCGTATCTTTCAAAAAAATTGGGTCTTGGCAAGCAAAGCTTAGTTATGGAAATTGCCAGTAATGACGGGGCCCAGCTTCAATTTTTTAAAAATTTAGGAATACAAGTATTGGGTATTGATCCGGCTAAGAATGTTGCTTTTGTTGCTAATCAAAAAGGAATTCCAACAATCGCCGAATTCTTCAATTTTGATTTTGCAAATAATTTAAAAAATCAAAAGGGGATAACCGCCGATTTGGTTTTTGGTGCGAATGTTTTAGCGCATGTGCCGCAGATTGTTGATTTTGTCAAAGGTGTTAAAAAAATTTTGAAATCAAAGGGTAGCGCAGTTTTTGAATTCCCTTATGTTTCGGGATTAATGGAGGGGAAATTTGATACGATTTATCACGAACATGTTTTTTATTTTTCATTAATTGCTTTGGTTAACCTGTTTAAGGCTGCTGGTTTGGAATTATACGATGTGGAGATAACGCCGGTGCAAGGCGGATCTTTGCGAATATATGTGTCCTTGCCGGGTAATTTTTCAATCAGTGAAAATGTCAAAAATCTGGTGGCGCAAGAAATTAAAAATGGATTTGATAAAATAGAAACTTATCAAAGAGTCAAAGAAGGCGCGATTAAATTAAAAGAAAAAACGCTGGAATTGTTGGAAGGAATTAAAAGTCGGGGGGAGAAGATTGTTGCTTACAGCGCGCCAGCCAAGGGTAATATTTTGTTGAATTACTTTGGAATTGGTAAGAATTATCTTGATTTTATTGTTGACAAATCAAAAGCAAAGCAAGGATTATACGCACCGGGAACGCACTTGCAAGTGCATCTTCTGGAAAAAATTTACCAAGAAAAACCGGATTATTTGCTGATTCTTTGTTGGAATATTATTACAGAAGTAATAAATATGCCGGAACTGCAAGAATACAAAAAAGACGGAGGAAAATTTATTGTTTTGATTCCCCAAATCAAAGTAATATGATTTTTAATAAAACCAAACTTGATGGATTATATATTATTGATCCGGAGGCGAAGAACGATGAACGAGGATATTTTTCCCGGGTCTTTTGCAAAAATGAATTTGCAAAAAATGGTTTAGATTTTAATATTGTGCAGGTGAGCCGATCGCTAACCAAAAAAAAGGGAACAATCAGGGGCCTCCATTTCCAAAAAGAGCCGAATACCGAAGATAAGATTATTGGTTGCATAAAGGGAAAAATTTTTGATGTTGCAGTTGACTTGCGCCAAGATTCGCCAACTTTTGGCCAGTGGGTTAGCCAGGAATTGTCGCAAGAAAACCAAAGAATGTTTTTAATCCCAAAAGGATATGCTCACGGATTCCAAACACTAGCTGATGGTTGCGAGATGCTTTATTTTATGACGGAATATTATTGTTCGGAGTGTACCGGCGGTGTTTTGTGGAATGATCCTTTTTTAAAAATAACTTGGCCGTTGAAGAATCCGATTCTTTCCGAAAAAGATAAAAATTGGCTCTTGATAAAATAATCTATGAAACCGAAATTTATTCCCGTTACGGGTCCATCTATCACAAGAAAAGAAATAGAATATGTGGCGCAAGCGACTAAAGACGGTTGGAACGAAAACTGCACAAAATATGTCGATTTGTTTGAAAAAAAATTTGCTTCTTACGTAGGCAGAAAATATTCCTTGGCGACTTCTTCGTGTACTGGCGCTATCCATTTGGCATATTTGGCGTTGGGATTAAAGAGCGGAGACGAAGTGATTGTTCCTAATATTACATGGATTGCCGGGGTGGAGCCGTTGTATTATATAGGAGCCAAGCCAGTGTTTGCCGATATTGATCCCGAAACTTGGTGTATCGACCCCAATGACATTGAGAGAAAAATAACAAAAAAAACAAAAGCGATTCTCGTCGTTGATTTATATGGCAATATGCCAAAAATGGATTCTATCGCCAAAATTGCCAAAAAGCACGGTTTGGAAATCATTGAAGACGCCGCTGAAGCCGTGGGTTGCGAATATTACGGCAAAAAAGCGGGAAGTTTCGGCGATGTTTCTTGTTTTAGTTTCCATGGTTCAAAAACAATGACTACCGGAGAGGGAGGGATGCTTCTCGCGGATAGCCGGGATATTATTGAAAAAGCCGAATATTATAACGATCATTGCAAGGACAGCCAAAAAACCTTTTGGAATCTGGAAATCGGCTACAAATACAAAATGTCTAATTTTCAAGCGGCTTGTGGCTTGGCCCAACTTGAAAGGATAGAGGAACTTGTTGAAAAAAAACGCCAAATATTTTATTGGTACAGAGAAAGGCTGTCTGGTGTTCCGGGGCTACGACTAAATGTTGAACCCGCAAAGACAAAAAACACTTATTGGATGGTGACGGTTGTAATTGATAAACAATGCAATATTGGCAAAGAAATGATACTCGATAGATTGAGTAAACTCAATATCCAAGCCCGGCCGTTTTTCTATCCGCTTTCCTCTCTGCCGGCGATAAACCGCAAAGTTGATACACCAATTTCCTTTGATATTTCCTCCAGGGCGCTTAATCTTCCCTGCGGGTTAAAGACAACCCGAGAACAGGTTGATTATGTGTGTAAATCACTACTCAAGATAATAAATTGTTTAAAATAGTATGGCAACAAAGAGGGAAATAGTTTTTTATTTAAGAAATATCAAAAATGGAAAAGTAAGGTTAAGCATTGATATTTTGAACGACGAAGGCGATAAAATTGGAGTTTTGAGACCCGTTATGACGCGCGAAGTGGCAGATAATTCCGAAATCGTGAGCTTTATAACGAAGTGGAGAGAACACTATAAAGAGAATTTTCTTACTCAATTTAAAGTGACCGACGATGGCACGAAAAATTGGCTTAAAAATCAGATTATAAGACGAGACGATAAAATACTTTTTTTAGTTGAAACGATCGACGGAAAATTATTAGGCCATGAAGGCGTTATATTTTTTGAGAATAATGATTCCTCGTGCGAATTGGACAATTTGGTAAAATCCGCGGATTGTAAAATTCCAGGGATTATGACATATGCTGAAAAAAGTTTGATAAAATGGCTATTTGGTTGTTTAGGTATGGAAAAAATAACCTTAAGAGTGTTTTCAGACAATTTGAAAACTCAAGCTTTGCATCACCGTTGCGGTTTTTTAAAAACCGGGGAGATTGGATTAAAAAAAGAAATTGGGAAAGAGTTGGTTAGATATGTAGAAATGACGGAAACCGATAAACAGACTGCAGACAGAGTTCTTTTTAAAATGGAATTTAAAAAATGAAATTCTTTAAGAAATAAATAATTTTAGAGTGTTGAATAATTGTTGATTTTCATCATTTTAAAAAATTGTCAAGCTTGAATTCTTCAAAAATCTGGCAATTTTATCAATTAGTCACTACTCTCAATTTATATAAAAATATGAGCGCAATAGAACAATTCAAGCGGGAAAAAATGGAAAACATAAAAAAAATGGTGAGTGACGAAAAATTAAAATCTCTTGCTTTAAAGTTATTGATAGATTCGCAAAATTATAATTACACTTATAATTTTAACTGGCTAGGGCGGCCAATCATCCAGCTTCCTCAGGATATTGCGGCTTTACAGGAAATTATATGGAAAGTAAAGCCGGATTTGATCGTTGAAACTGGAATTGCTCACGGTGGTGGGTTGATTTTTTATGCTTCGATGTTGGAATTGATAGGCAAGGGTAATGTATTGGGTATTGATATTGATATTAGGGATCATAATCAGAGGGAGATAGAAACGCACCCGATGTACAAGCGAATTAAAATGATTCAGGGATCTTCGGTGAATGAAGATGTTGCTGCTAATGTTGCCGAAATGGCGCGCGGACGCAAAACTATGATTATTTTAGATTCATTGCACACGCACGATCATGTTCTGGAAGAATTAAATTTATATTCTAACCTTGTTAGTGTTGGCAGTTATCTTGTTGTCTTTGACACGGTTGTTGAATATATGCCTAAGAATTTTTTCAAAAACAGGCCGTGGGGTCAAGGCAACAATCCCGCCACTGCTGTGGCGGCATTCCTCAAAACAAACAATAATTTTATTGCCGACATGGAGATTGAAAACAAACTCCTGATTACTTCGGCCCCCGGAGGATATTTAAAAAGAATCAGTTAAATGCCTTTATCCAGACTCTCCAAAAATATCATTTACAATTTTTTTGGCCAGGGATTACTTCTCGTTCTTGGCTTTATTGCGGTTAGGTATATTTTCAAGCAGTTGGGTGAAGACGCTCTTGGAATCATATATTTTACGTTGACGATAAATGCCGTTCTTTGCGCGGTTTTGGAGATGGGGATTTGCTCCACCATAATTCGGGAAGTGGCTGCCCATTTTGATAATCAGCTGGGCTACGTTCGCGATCTCATTCGATCATTTTCATCGTTTTACTGGATTGCATATGTTTTATTGGCGGCGGTCATTTATTTTGGGGCGCCAATCTTGATTGACAAATGGATTACTCTTAAAACGATAGATGCGGGTATGGCAACGCAAGTGTTGCGAATTATGGGAATTTCATCCTTGCTTGCGTTGCCCCGGTCCCTTTACGCGAGTCTTTTTCGCGGTCTGCAACGGATGGAATTCAATAATATCATTGATGTCGCGAGTAGCGCGCTTCAACAATTGGGAATCATTGTGATTCTTGCTTTTGGCGGAGGGTTGCTGGCGGTTGCTTATTGGTTCGTTATTTCTTTCGGGATCGGGATATTGAGTTATATTCTTGCCGCGCGGCGTTTTTTCCCGTGGAAGGCATTTGTGCCCGGCTATTGTCCTGTGGTGGTCGCAAGGAACTTAAGGTATTCTTTCGGCGCGATGTCGATTTCTTTATTGTCTATGATCCATATGCAGTCCGATAAGATAATTATGAGTAAGTTATTGCCCCTCAGCCTTTTTGGTTTTTATGGTTTTGCTTACAGCGCCGTGTCCAAGACCACATTACTGACAAGTGCTGTCGCTCAAGCTGCTTTTCCTTCTTTTTCTTCGATTTTTAAGACGGGAGATCGCGACAATATGATGTCGCAATATCGAAAATTACATGACTTGATTTGCTTTGGAGCCGTTCCTTTCTTCGGAGTGATTCCTTTTGTTGCGCTACCCGTATTTGGTTTTGTATTCAATCCTGATATTGCCAGGATGTTATTGGTTCCTATTACTTTTTTAGCCCTTGGTTTTTATATGAATGGAACATTAAATGTGCCGTATGTCTTCTCTCTGGCGGCCGGTAAGCCGGAGGTTTCAGCTAAGTCTAATTTTTTGGCGCTATTCATTGTTCTTCCGGCAACGGGTCTTTTGATTTATTTTTTTGGATTGTCGGGCGCAGGATTTTCGTGGGTGCTTTATAATTTATTCTCATATTTATATGCTGTTCCGATAATTTGCTCCGAATGTTTGCTGTTGCCGGTGCGGGAGTGGTATACGCACATATTCAAAATTTTTGTTGTTGCTACTCTAACTTATGGCATCGGATGGATTTTCGTGGAATTTATGGGTTCCTATTCCATCGTTTCTTTAGTGTTAGCTTATACTGGAGCGACAATTGTTTTTTTGGTTTGCGCCTATTTTATGATCAGTAAAGAGCTTCGCGAAACGCTTTTTGAATACCTTAAATTTATTAAGATAAAATTTCCGATATTAAATAAATGAAAAATAAAAACCAAAAACCGTTAATTACAACAATCATTCCGACATATCGCCGTCCAAAGCTTTTGCGCCGGGCAATTAAGAGTGTGCTAAACCAGACTTACCCGCATTTACAGGTATGTGTTTATGATAATGCTTCTGGCGACGAAACGGCCGAGGTTGTAGCTGAATTCGCGGAAAATGATTTTCGGGTAAAATATTATTGCCAGCCTGATAATATCGGATCGCTCAAAAATTTTAATTATGGGATGGAACATGTTGATACCCCTTTTTTCTCATTCCTCTCCGATGATGATATTCTTTTGCCCGAGCTTTATCGGATATTAATGGATGGCTTCAAAAAGTACCCCGAGGCCTTTTTTTCGGTTGCTTCCACTGCTTACATGGATTATGGCGGGGATTTATTGAGTCCGTTTGTTTCTAATTGGAGGGAAGGGCTGTATGAACCGCCCGAAGGTGTGATAGAAATACTCAAACGAGGAAACATGGTGTGGACAGGAATTCTTTTCCGCAAAGAAATTATCAAAAAAATAGGTATTCTCGATGAGAAAGTTGGTATGGCTTGTGACTTGGATTTTGTGTTGCAAGGGGCGGCTCGTTTTCCTTTCATCGTTTCTCCAAAGAGTGGCGCAATTCTTTTTATTGATCATTTATCCGGCAATGAGGCGCGGCGTTTTAATTTCACTTGGCCGGGATGGCTTAAGATGATTCGTAATATAACTGAGATTGAACAAATTCCATCTAATATCCGCATAGAAATTGAACAAATTCTAACGGAACAGCTTAAAAAAAGACTATTTCAGATAGGTATTGCCTCGATTATCCGAAAAAATTTTGACGATACTTATCAGGCGGCATCCGTTTTGAATTCTCGGTATCATTGGAAAATCAGGGCATTTTTACTTTTTGTATCAGCTAAGGTTTGTCAATATTTTCCCCTTGCTTATCGTTGCATTTTATTTTTGGATAAGAGCCGCCGGAATTGGCGGAAGCGCAAATTGCGACATTTGCAGGAAGAATATGGAAAGTATATCCAATCTATTGGATAATAGTTGTCATATCGTTGTTTTTAATAAATTTCACAAAATGACTAATATGATTGAATTAATAGGCATAGGCTTTCTTGTCGTGAACTTAATTCTTATGGTTTGGATTATCCTTTGGCGGAAGTTTTTTTCCGCCGAAGGGTTGGGCATGGCCTTTTTACTATTAATGGTTGCCTCCGATGCTTTTGGCTTGTTGATGATTTATATTTTGAATCCCAGTTTGGCTGATGTTAAGTCAGAATTGCAACTCAGATTTTTACCAAACATTGTATTGACTATCGGACTTTTGTCTTTTTTTGTCGGCCTGTTAATCAGTGATCCCAATAGAAGAAAAAATTTGCGTTATGATCTTTCGGGGAAAAGCAAAAAAATCAGACAAAAAATTATTGCTACCGGCTATTTTCTTGCATTCTTGGGCCTGTCTATGAAGTTATTTGTTTTATATTCAGCAGGTTTTAGAAGTATAGGTGCTTTTTTTTCGGGAATGTATATGTATCAGGCTCAAATTACGCAAGGAGAGTTTATGCACATTGGTTTGAATATCTCTATACTGGGGTTGAGTCTATTGGTTGCGGTTTATAACGACAAAATAATCAAGCAAATATTTTTTATTTTGGCCATCATACTTATCTCCTTTATTTTCTCTTTAAGCAAAAGCGGCATTATCGCGGCATTGATTATCTTATTTTTTACTATCCATGTTTTTAATAAAGAAGCTTTTAGGCGATTTTTCAAGCCATTGCCATTAATTATTTTATTCATTATTTTTTTGATAGGATTGGGGGTGAAAACGCAAATTAAATATGAGATTCTTTCGGAAGGGCGCGCAATTTCTTTTAGTAAAGAAACTATTTTGAATACCTCGCTGTCGGTGATAGGCCGCCGGCTCGGGCCTTTTGGACTTTATCGAGGCTATTCTTTTATGGTTAACAGATTGGTTGAAACTCCATCGCTATTTTTCGGAAAAAAAATTATGGAAAGCACAATAACTGGATGGATCCCCCGGTTTTTTTGGCCGGACAAGCCGTCACCCCCGTTTCATGCGAGGGGCGATTTGACCAACGAGGACAGTTCAATCGACATTTACGCCAATGTTGCGCCTACATTTGCGGGGTTTGCTTTTGCTGATGCCGGATATTTTAGCTTGATCCCGTATTTGCTTATGGGTGGATTTGTATTAGGATTAATAAGAAGAACGGTAACGACAAAAAGTAAATACTTATTTCCGTTTGTTTTAGTTTATATATTTTTTTCAACGCAAATGTCGGGTTCTCTTTCCGAGACTGGATTTTTGAATTTATTTTATTACATTACTCTTTCGGCCGCGCTATTTCTTGCCGTTTTTATGTTTTTAGGGTTGTGTAATTTATTTAAAACAAGCATTTCGAGTGTTTTGCGCAATGGGTGGAGTACGGAGATAACCAATGTGAGCTGATAACCTTAATCTTTCCCCTGATGCCTTTCGCGTTTCTTGCGAAGTGCGAAGTTGGAATATTTTTATCACCTTGTGCCGATTGGTATTTTTGAACAAACAAACGGGAATATCAATGGAATCAATGTGCTTGATGATGTGTTGGTGTTTTCCGATCATCATTGTGACGAACATCAGCTGTAATGCTATGATTGCTCAGTGCTTCATACTCATTGCAAAGTTATGTAGGAGCATATTTTTTGAAGATTGAATACGGTGAATAATGATTTTTTGGTAGCGATGCCGCTGGCTTGTTTGAACAATGCCGGCGATGGTACTTGAAGAATCGGCAATGCCAATTTTCGACTGGTTTTGTTTTGAAGCTTGTCAATTTTTAGTTATTTATCTGCCAGAATACCCCGTCGGCTTTACCGCGGGGATGAATGGCTACCCGTAGCGTAGCGAAGCGGAGCGGAGGCTATAAACAAACTTTTCCTACCGCGTAGCGTAAGCGGAGCGGAAGGAATACCTCGGGGCTCTGCCCCCGGGGTAGTTTATTGTGAAAAAAGTCTTACCGCTTTCATGATTTCGTTGTAGAATGGAATTATAACTTTTATGTTGGTGTTGAGCTGGCGGTTTATTGGTCACTGGCTCCGTTGTTGCTCTACTATTTTTCGGGAATTTCGTAATTCAAAGTAAACAAATAAAAATGAAAATTGCAATAATCAACACTACTTATCAGAAATACGGGGGAAGCATATACACGGAAATGATATTTAAAGCTTTATCAAAAGATTTCAAATCAGAATTTATAAATACGGGGGTGAGAACAAAAAGTATTCTTAAATATTTGGAAGCGCCACTGGTTTTGTGGAGGATTTTTGAATTTAGCAAAAGAAAAAATATAGCCATAGCGATTAAGAATTTTGAGGCTTCCATTTTTTTAAATCAAAAACCGGCGAAGAATATTGCCGTTGTTTATCATATTGATAATTCCAGCCGCCCGTTTTTTTTAAAGCCGTTTTTTTTCATGCTTGAAAAAATAGTTTTTGCAAATTTAAAAAAATTTGACAAGATAGTAGTAATTTCCAGCTATTGGGAAGATTTTTTCCGGGGAAAAGGGTTTAAAAATTTGACAAAAATTTATTGCGCTTTTGATGTTGAAGAATTTGATTTTTCAAAAGAAGAAATTGAATCCTTCAAAAAGAGGCATCATCTGACGGGGAAACCCATTATTTATATCGGCAATTGCACTAAAGGTAAGGGAGTCGTCGAAAGCTACGCTGCTCTTAAAGATTTGGATGTTTATCTTGTGACTTCGGGCAAAAAGAGAGTAAATCTTCCCGTGACAAATTTAGAATTAGATCGCAGGGATTACCTAAGGCTATTGAAATCATCTTCGGTTGTGATTACGATGTCTAAATTTAAAGAAGGGTGGAATATGACGGCTCACGAAGCTATGCTCTGCAAGACCCCCGTTATAGGATCGGGGCTCGGGGGAATGAGGGAGCTACTGGAAGGGGGCGGACAAGTCATTTGTGAAAATTTTTTGCATCTTCAGGAAAAAGTCAAATATTGCTTGGCTCATCCGGAATTTGGCGCAAGGGGATATAATTACGCAAAAAATTTTATCGCTGAAAGATTCAAAAAACAATGGATGGATCTGATAAATTCTTCCGATTGATTGCTTTATCATGTTCCGCTGTCCCGCTGACAGGATCAAAATAGTGGTAGAAATTTTATTCGCAATGTGCTATAAAGACGGAATAAAACAGTAAAAATTATGCAAGAAAATAAAACAAAAGTGCTTATAACTGGAATCAGCGGTTTTATCGGATCGCATTTAGCAGATTATTGTTTGAATATTCCGGGAATTGCAATTTACGGTACAGTACTTTCCCATCATTTGGGTGACGAAAAAACAAGGATTAAGCAGTTAGAAGGCAGGATTAAATTGTTCGAATGCGATTTGACGAACCGCGTGGCTGTGGCTAGGGTTATTTCCGCTGTTAATCCGGATAAGATTTTTCATCTGGCGGCGCAAAGTTTTGTGCCAACTTCTTGGGAGTCGCCGGAGGATACTTTATGTGGCAATATTATATCCGAATTGAATATCTTTGAAGTTTGCCGTGAGCTTAGAATAAATCCAGTTATTCAAATTGCGGGCAGTTCAGAAGAATATGGTTTGGTTTTAAAAGACGAAATTCCCATCAAAGAAACAAATCCTTTGCGCCCATTATCGCCCTATGCCGTTTCCAAGATCGGCCAAGATATGTTGGCATTTCAGTATCATAAAAGCTATGGGTTGAAGACCGTTATCACCCGTTGCTTCAATACCGAAGGACCAAGACGAGGCCGGCAATTTGTTATTTCATCGTTTGCATGGCAGATTGCAGCGATCGAAAAAGGTCTGCAGGAGCCAATTATAAAAGTTGGCAACTTGGATTCTTATCGCGATTTTACCGATGTTAGAGATGTCGTGAAGGCTTTATGGCTGGCAAC
>JAQVXB010000063.1 GCA_028709405.1 Candidatus Shapirobacteria bacterium | reverse complement strand
GTTATCGCTTTAATCGCGATTTTGTCAGTGGCAGTATTGGCAACTATTAATCCTATCGAACAATCAAATAAGGCTAAAGATTCAACTGTTCAGAATGATGCGGCTGAAGTTATGAATGCTTATGAAGGATATTATGCTAATGCCCAAAGTTATCCATGGATGATGTATGGAGCTATTGGGTCTAAACCAACAGTGGAAAGTGCTATTTTATTAAGATCTGATAGTATTGGTTTTGGAATTTGTGAAGCCGGAGCTTATACTGAGCCAGCTGAAACTCAGGCAAGTGAATGTTTATCGACTAGTGTTAACCATGGAGAGTTAATTAAAAGTGATGAGCTAAAGACAGCTTTTGTCGGTAAGGATGAGTTTAGAACAGTGGTGGATGATTCTCACCCAGAGAATGCTTTATGGCTTTATAAGCAAGCTGGTTCTGGTGGTGGTGTTTATGTTTGTTATGTACCAAAAGCAAAATCTAATCGAAATGCAACAACTAATCAGTTATTTTGTTTAGTTGGTGGAGCTACACCAGCTAGAGTGGCTGTTGGTAGTGGGAGTTGTACTGCTCCAGCAACTGATGATGCTGCTTGGGGTGATCCAGATACTGCAATTGCAACCGGTGATGGAGCAGATGCTGGTATCTTTAAATGTGTTCCTTAATTCTTAGAAAAAAGAATTTTAAACCCTCCGAAATTTCGGAGGGTTTTTGTTCAAATCCCCCTTTATCCCCCTTTGACGAAAGGGGGAAATTAGTACAATAGAGTATGAAGCTATTGGTTGGAATAATTATTTTTATTTTAGGGTTGTGTTTTGGGAGCTTTGTGAATATGCTTGTTTATCGTACCGCGTTGCGGTACAAATTGATTAAATCCCAATTTCTAATTTCCAATGACCAAAAAAAGAGAAGTTTTTGTGACTATTGTGGAAAGCAATTAAAGTGGTATGAAAATATTCCAGTTTTTTCTTGGTTATTTTTGAGGGGTAAAACTAGATGTTGTAATAAAAAATTACCAGTCTCCTACCCTATTGTGGAAATATTAATGGGAATTTTATTTATAATTAATTTCCAATTTCTAATTTCTAATGACAAATTAAATTGGTTTTCTATTTTATTAAGTTTAATAATAATTGTTTTGTTGGTTTTTAGTGCAACATTTGATTGGAAGTATATGATTTTACCTGATTTTGCCACAATTATTTTAATAATAATTTCTTTTTTGGGAGTGTTGTTTGATGAACCGAACATAATCCCCTATTTATTATCGGCGGTAATATCAGCGGTTTTTTTGTTAGCTATAAATTTGGCGACTAAAGGTAAAGGGATGGGTATGGGTGATGTTAAGTTTGCATTATTTATGGGTTTGTTTTTGGGTTTTCCAAAAATAATTTTGGCTTTTTATTTAGCTTTTATTTTAGGGGCTATTTATGGGATATTACTTATTTTATTTAGAAAAGCTAATAAAAAGAGTCAAGTACCATTTGGTCCTTTTTTAATTTTGGGGACAATTTTGGTCTGGATGATAGGAGATAAACTTTTAATTTTGTTATATAGTATTTTATAGATGTTAAATAAAATAAAAGATAAAAAAGCCTTTACTTTGGTGGAGTTGTTAATAGTAATGGCTATTTTGGCAATATTAACAATAATGATGATTGGGATATTAAATGCTATTGGAATAACTAATAAAGGTAGAGATACTCAAAGAAAAAAAGATTTGGCGAGAATTAAAATTGCTTTTGAAGAATATTTTAATTATAAAGGAAGTTTCCCTGATCCTAATTTAGTATCAACTCTAATGGAAAAGTCTAATTGTGGTACTGATATATTTAAACCTTATTTGGTTTCATGGATTTGTGATCCTAATGGTAATCCTTATTCGATATTAACAGAAACAAATCCACAGAGATTTAGAATAATTACTAATCTAGAGAATAAAAAAGATAAAGATATTCCTACGGATTGGTATGTTAGAGATGATTTTAATATGCCGAGTTTAGGTTTGACGACGAGTAATGCTAATTATGGAGTTTCTAGTTCTAATATTTTATGGTATGAAGGGGCTTCTCGTTATGCTGACAATTGTTATACAAATACATGTTTTGATGGTAACAACGGTTGTAATGATCATTCAGATAGTGGTTGTATAGGTAATTGTTATTATCAAGCAAAGAATGCTGGAGGATGTGTTCCTGAATGTTGGGTTAGATGTTGTGGAGGAGGTTGTAACTAATTTAATTAATTTATGAAAAAAAATAATTTAATAGAAATTTTGATAATAGTAGTTTCAATAAGTATTTTGTCGATAATAACTTATAAGCAATTTGCTTTAGCTCAGGCTAAATCTAGAGATTTACAGAGAAAGTCTGATTTACGTGAATTTTCGAAGGTTATAAGAATGTATTTCGCCGATTATGGCAAATTGCCAGAAGAAGAATTAATTAATAGCCTTTGGGGGAAGAGTTTTGTCGATGGTGATTATGAATATGCTAAATCGGTGCCAAAAGAAAAAGTTGGAGATAAAGAATATTGTTATCAAAAAGGAGGAGATGGGGTATCTTTTAAAATGTTTGCTGAATTTGAAAATAAAAATGATTTTGATTGTAAAAAAGATGGACAGTTGTGTGGTGGAATAAAATATTGCTATACTGATATTATCTATGTTAATAAAACAACAGAATAAAATTCAATTTTCAATTTCCAATTTCCAATTTCCAAAAAAAACGGGTTTTAGTTTAATAGAGTTATTGGTGGTGATTTCAATTATTGGAGTGTTGTCAGCAGTATTAGTGGCAAATTTTATGGGAATGAGAGAGAGGGCTAGAGATGCTCAAAAAATTCAAGATTTATATGCGGTTAAGAATGCTTTGAGGATGTATTATAATGATCACCAAAGTTATCCTGCGAGTGATGGATTAAATGCTTCTAAGACTATTTTAAGTGGTCAATTGGACGATTATATTTCTGCTATTGATGAAATTGATTATTGGTATACTCAGAATTTTAGTGGTGTTGCTGATAGTGATAGATTTAAATTATATGTTGAATTGGAAGCAGGAGCTGGTGATGAGGATGATGATTCGGCAAGAAAATGTGGTGAAGATCCTAGTAGTTTCCCTTCTCCAAGATTTTATGTTTGTGGAAATTAAATTAGTATTCTAAAACGTTAGAGCTTTAGAACTTTAGATAAAATAAAATGAAAAATAAATTAAAAATGAAAAAGACAGGGTTTACATTGGTTGAACTTTTGGTGGTGATTTCAATTATTGGTATTTTGACATTAGTATCAGTTTCTTCATATATTAATGCTCAAATTAAAGCTAGAGATGCTCAAAGAAAATCGGATTTGGATCAAAGCTCTAAGGCTTTAATGTTATATTATGCTGATACTGGAACTTTTCCAGCCGAAGGTGGAATTTTTACTTTTGGAAATGAAAATGGTTTTAATGGTAGTGATGGGATAATTTATATGAGAAAAACTCCTCAGGATCCAAAATATCCAGCAATAACTTATGTTTATAAAACTAATGGAAGTTCTTTTAACTTATTTGCTGATTTAGAAAATAAAAGTGATTCTCATTGCAAAGAACCACCATACAATGTTGATGGGGTT
>JAQVXB010000062.1 GCA_028709405.1 Candidatus Shapirobacteria bacterium | reverse complement strand
CCGGAAATTTTGGCATCAATATTATCAAAATCATAACCAAGGATTGAAGGTTGAAACTCAATCATCTTATTGGGATTAGTGAAACCTCGATCTTTGAAGCCGGAAATCTTGAGATCAATATTATCAAAGGCTAGACCAAGGATTGCTGGTTGAGACTCAATCATTTTATTGGGATTAGTGAAACCTCGATCTTTGAAGCCGGAGATTTTGAGATCAATATTATCAAAACTATAACCAAGGATTGAAGGTAAGGATTCAATCATCTTGTTGGGATTAGTGAAACCTCGATCTTTGAGACCGGAAATCTTGAGATCAATATTATCAAAACTATAACCAAGGATTGAAGGTAAGGATTCAATCATCTTGTTGGGATTAGTGAAACCTCGATCTTTGAGGCCAGAGATTTTGGCATCAATATTTTCAAAGGCAAAACTAATAGTTGCTGGTTGAGACTCAATCATCTTATTGGGATTAGTGAAACCTCGATCTTTGAAGCCGGAGATTTTGAGATCAATATTATCAAAACTATAACCAAGGATTGAAGGTAAAGACTCAATCATTTTATTGGGATTAGTGAAACCTCGATCTTTGAGACCGGAAATCTTGAGATCAATATTATCAAAACTATAACCAAGGATTGAAGGTAAGGATTCAATCATCTTATTGGGATTAGTGAAACCTCTGTCTTTGAGGCCAGAGATTTTGGCATCAATATTATCAAAGGCTAGACCAAGGATTGCTGGTTGAGACTCAATCATCTTATTGGGATTAGTGAAACCTCGATCTTTGAGGCCAGAGATTTTGGCATCAATATTATCAAAGGCTAGACTAATAATTGCTGGTAAAGACTCAATTATCTTGTTGGGATTAGTGAAACCTCGATCTTTGAGACCGGAAATCTTGAGATCAATATTATCAAAATCATAACCAATGATTGAAGGTAAGGATTTAATCATCTTATTGGGATTAGTAAAACCTCTGTCTTTAAGACCATCTACTTTTTCTATTATTGATTCAGTGGAGTAGAGTCCAGGTCTTATTTCTTTTAATTTATTTATTTTCTCTTGGCTAAGACCAATAGTGTCTTTTAAATAAGATTCTCTTTTTTCTCTTTCTTCTGGAGGTAATAATCTTTTGTCTTGGTGATTAATTACTACACCATCTGAATGTGGAATTGATTCTGACATAATAATTGAGTTTAGCATGAAGTGAAAATAATTTTGGTAAAATAGAGCAATGAGAAAAATTGTGATTTATCCGGCAGAAATATTGAGACAAAAGACTGAAGAAATTAAAAATGTCGATAAAAATTTGTTGTCGGAAATTGATGATTTGGTAAAAATATTAAGAGCTGGAGATAACGCGGCGGGTTTGGCGGCACCCCAAATTGGTATAAGTAAAAGATTTTTTGGGAGTAAAGAATTAAAAGTAGAATCTAGTCATGCCTCGCTCGTACAAATTTTTATCAATCCAAAAATTGAGAAAATTTATGGGGACAAAGCCTTTCCAAAATTGGTTGATGAAAATGGTAAGGAAGAAGATTTTTTGGAGGGGTGTTTGTCTTTTCCTGGATTTTATGGAACAGTAAAAAGGTTTTTAAAAATAGATGTATCTTGGGATGAAATAGAAAAAGGAAAATTAGTAAGAAAAAATAAAAGTTTAGGTGGTTTTGAAGCTATTGTTTGGCAACATGAAAGTGATCATTTAGAAGGAATAGTTTTTACTGATCATATTAAGGAAGATGAGGGAAAGTTTTATAAAGATATCGGTGGAAAGATGGAAAAGTGGGAAATGATATTTTGATTTATATTGATTTTTGTCCTATTTTGTGGTATTTTCTCTTTAAATAACAAAATAAAAGCTTTTTGCTATTTAAGTTCTTTGAAAAAATAAATTTTAGGAGGGGACTTTATGTATAATGATGAATTGTTGTCTGATTGTGGTGATTTAATTTATAAGGGTAGGGATTTGAGAGCTGTTGCAAGAAAGATGAAAGTGTCTGTGGCTGATCTTAGAGAGAATTTAGGAATTCCATTGAATGAAGTGGATTTACTAACTACAGTAAGAGAGTTGAAAGAGGCTTATAATTTTTTGTCAGATGATGAGAAAAAAGGTCTAATTATAGAGAGGATGGAAACTTATTGTTCTAAAAAACTGGAATCTATTCCGAAAAACATGGAATATTTTCATAAAATTAGGAATATTTACCATGAGGCTTTTGATGAAAATAAGTCCAAAAAAGAAGCTCTTGATTGGATAAATAAAATTAGTCTAGATTTTTTGAAGAACGCTAAGGTAGATGATATTGAAGGGATTAGTGATATTTATAGATTTGCAGAAGAGGTTAAAAATGTTGAAATTTTAGAATTGATAGACAAGATCTATACTAGGCTTTATCTTCAAATAGAAGAGAACGAAACGATAAAGAATTTAAAAAAAATTGAGGAAATAGAAGATTTAGGGAAGCTGACTGACTTAATTATTGATTTTCGTTATAACAAAGCGATATATATTCTCTTGGAAAAAATAGAAAGAAGATGTCGAGAAGAAGCTTTAAAAGCTGCTGTTTTGAAAGATTATAAAATGGCTAAAAAGATTTATTTGATGTGTCCTCAAACTGATCGATTCAGTACTTCACAAAAAGAAACAAGAGATTTTGTGTTGTCAATTTGGAAAAAAATTTGTCTAAGCTTAGTTGAAGATGACGCTAAAGTAATGGATCATTTGTGGAAAGAGGACTATTTTGATGATCAAGAAGATTATCCAACAATTCAACCAGGTGCCTATGAAATTTTGGACGAAATTTATGTGGGAAGGATAATTAGGGCAAAAGATGTTGAAGAAGTTATTTCTTTAAAAAAAGAAGCACCTAAAGGATGGTGTTTTACGATGAGTGAGTCATTAAAATTAGCAGAAGATAGAATAAATCAATTTTTTGCAGAAAAATTGATTAGTTGTTCTGTTGGTGAAGCTGAAGAAATAAGAAAATCACTGGATGCAAGTTATGAAATCCAAAAGATGGCAATTAGAAGAATTTTTGAATTGTCTTCTCCTTAAAATTTAATAGAATTGATACCGTGGGTATTGCACAGTAATGTGTATATAAATCCTACGGTATTTTTTTAAATAAATTTTCAGCTTCGGTGTTGGTGGGATAAGAATAGTCGATTGTTTTTTGAAGATTTTCTTTGGCAAGGTCATTTTGTTTTTGAGAGAGATAAATTTTTCCTAGGGCAAAATAAGCATGATCGTAGTTTGATTTTAATTCGATGGCTTTTTGATAATAGGGGATAGCTTCTTTAGATAAAGAAGCGGTTTCTAAAAATTGACCAATGGAATAAAATATTTTGGCATCGGTGGGAGCCAAGAGACTGGCTTTGCCAAGAGAGGTGATTGACTCGGAAAAATATTTTGAATCGACTCCTGATAGATAAAGATAGGTTTGGGCTCTTTGTTTCCAAAAAGAGATATTTGAGGGAGAAATATTAATGGTTAAATCAGAATAAAATATAGCTTGGTCGATATCTTGTTGATCTTGGCTATTAAGGGCGATTTTTGAATAAATAGTAGCTAATTTATCAGTGTAAAGCGGTTCTTTGGGGTTAAATTTATGGCTAGTTTGAATATAGGAAAGGGCGGTA
>JAQVXB010000061.1 GCA_028709405.1 Candidatus Shapirobacteria bacterium | reverse complement strand
AAGAGTTTTTATTTGTAAAAAAGCAAAATCGGCTGAATTATTCATTAATTTTAAGGCTTCCAAAATGGCGCCTTTGGGTGAACCCCAAGCGATAATTAGTTTTTTGGCAGTTTTTGATCCAAAAAAATTAGCTTTGGGAGAGATTTTTAAAGCAGTATTAATTTTTGACATTCGTTTTTTGAACATTTTTTCGGAAAGATTGGCATCTTCAGTAGCAAAACCGACTTCATCATGTTCATAACTATTGGCTAAGAATTCCCCATTTGGAGTACCGGGAAGAGAAAGAGGTGAAATGCCATCTTTAGTAAAAGCATATCTTTTAAAATCGTCAGAATTGATTTCGTTTAAGATTTTTCCTTTGTTAATTTTTACCTTAATATCTGGTAAATATTTAGTACTAGAACTTGATTCGCCAAGTAGTTTATCACTTAAAACTATAATTGGGGTCTGAAGTTCAGCCGCTAAATTAAGAGCAGTGTGACTTAATTCAAATGATTCGTCAATGTCACCAGGAGCCAAAACAACTTTGGGAAATTCTCCGTGGCCAGAATAAATAGCATAGAGAAGATCCCCTTGACTGGTCCAAGTAGGAAGACCAGTGGCTGGTCCTGGACGAGAAACGAGGTAATAAACCATTCCTATTTCAGTAATACCACAAAAACTAACGGCTTCATTCATGAGAGCAAAACCACCACCAGAAGTACCAGTGGCGGATCTAGCACCGGTAAAAGCGGCACCAGCAGCCATATTAGCAGAAGAAATCTCATCTTCCGGATGAACTACGGTTAATTTAAATTCTGTTTGTTTACTGGCAAGAAAATGAAGAGCACCAGTGGCTGGAGTCATAGGATAAGCGGAATAAAATGATCCACCTCCCTTAATAAATCCCCAACCGAAAGCCTCATTGCCATCATAAAAACCTTTTTTGGTAATTTTTTTGGGTTTTTTCAACTTAATCTTAAGTTTGGAAAAATTTTTAGCGGCGTAATTATAGGCAATATTAAAAGCATTAAAATTTAAATCAGCATGCTTACCGTAGGATTCACAGATATTATCTTTAATTAATTTTATATTTAGGTCATAAAGATAAGTAGCAACACCCAGACAAAGAGTATTAATAACAATAAGACTCCCAGCTTCGGTAGCCATTTCTTTTAGTGGTAAGCGAATAAATTTGGCTTTAGTTTTAATGTCTGAAAAATCTTCATCAGAAAAAACTAGAGTATTTTTATCAAATTCTTCAATATGTTGTTGCCAATGGCCGGGATAAACTGAAAAAAATAGATCAACATTAAAATGAGTAGAGTAAACTTTGTCATCGGAAAAAGTAATTTGATAAGTATTGTGGCCGCCTCTGACTAATGATGGATATTCACTGTAATCGGCTAGATTAAAACCATGACTGATTAAAAATTTAGAAAATAATTGACCAGCAGACTTAATACCGGAACCAGCCGGACCAGCAATTTTAATGGTGGAGAAATTTGAGGTCATTGACTATTTTACTACAAAATTAATTACTTTTCTCGTGACTAGATTTAATTAAAAAAACCAGATATCTTTAATGAGTGATATTAAAAAAAATTAGTAAATTTTTTAAAAGAATTGGACCGGGTTTTGTGACTGGAGCAGCGGATGATGATCCATCGGGAATTGCGACTTATTCGATGGCAGGGGCAAAATATGGCTATAAATTAAATTGGATGATGTTATTTTTGTGGCCAGCAATGGTGTCGAATCAGGAAATGTGCGGTCGAGTGGGATTGGTGAGTGGAAAAGGATTAGCAACTATTATTAAAAAATATTATTCTAAAAGAATGTTGGTTTTAGCCACTTCACTGTTGGCGGTGGCTAATATTATAAATATTGGGGCTGATTTAGGAATAATGGCAGCTTCGATGCAAATGCTGTTTGATTTTAATTATTTCTATTGGCTGGTGGTAGCGGCCATATTTATTGTGTGGATGCAAATAATAGTCCCCTATAAAAAATATATAAAATATTTACAAGCTTTGAGTTTTATTTTAATAGTTTATTTAGTTACAGCGTTTTTGGTTAAACATGATTTAAACGAAATGGTTTGGGATACTTTTGTACCACAATTGGAAATAAATTTGGAATATTTAATGATAATTATCGGATTAGTTGGAACAACAATTTCACCATATTTGTTTTTTTGGCAAAGTGCTCAGGAAGTTGAGGAACAAATAGCGACCGGCGAAATTAAAGACTTTAATTGCAAACCAATAACTACTAATGGAGAAGTTAAAAGGATGGAATTTGATACCAAGGCGGGAATGTTATTTTCTAATTTAATAGCTTTGGCAATTATGTTAACTACGGCCGGAACTTTACACGCTAATGGTATTTTTTCGATTGATACTCCACAACAGGCAGCAATGGCGTTAAAACCATTGGTGGGAAATTTTGCTTATATTCTGTTTGCAATTGGAATTATTGGAATTGGTTGGCAGTCAATTCCGGTTTTGGCTGGATCTTTGGCTTATGCTATTTCTGAATCATTTGGATTTAAAGAAGGTTTATCGAAAAAATTTAGTAAAGCTAAAATGTTTTATTTAATTATTGCGGTGGCAACTGGGGTTGGTCTTTTAATAAATTTAGTCGGGATAAATGTAATGGACGCCCTTTATTATGCTGCTATCATTAATGGAGTGGCATCGGTACCACTAATTGCAATTATTATTAAAATTGCTGATGATGAAAGAGTGGTAGGAAAATGGAAGACAAAAAAAAGACATCGACGAATAGCCTTGACAACTTTGTTTTTTATGACAATGGCGGTGTTGGTGATGTTGTGGCAGATAATAGTACGCTAGAACGCTAGAGCTTTAGAACTTTAGTTAATTTGCAATTGAATGGTGGTGTGGTAGACTACAAGCTGATTTGAGCAATTGGTGCATTAATAAATTGTTGGGCACCGACATAGTTTTAGGCTACGGCCGAAAAACAGGTTTAGGTCAACAAAATATTATGTATCAAAATAAATTCACCAATAACTTTGGTGGCAGAAATAAAGCAAGACCTAGTTATGGTCAAAGTCGATTTGGTGGTAGAAATGGCATTAATAGAAATGGAAGTCGAAGAAATCGAAGTTTTGAAAGTCGAATAGATATTTCGATGTTTATTAAAAAAGCCGAACCAGTCATAAAAATTGAAGATGTTCAAGTTAAGAATAATTTTTCTGATTTTGATTTTAGTCCGGTTTTAATGGACAACATTAAAAACAAGGGCTATTTAAAACCAACTCCGATTCAAGATGAAATAATCCCCCACATTTTAACTGGCCGTGATGTTTTGGGAATTGCTAATACTGGAACTGGAAAAACAGCTGCTTTTGCCTTGCCTTTAATTAATCAAATTTTATTAAATCCTAATAAAAGAATAATTATTTTGGCGCCAACTAGAGAATTGGCTCAGCAAATTAGACAAGATATTAGATCTTTTACTTTTGGAATGAGAGTTTATGTGGCTTTGGCAATTGGTGGAGCTTATATTAGAGAACAAATTATGGATATTAAACGAGATCCTCATATAATTGTGGGGACTCCGGGGCGAATTAAAGATTTAGCCCAACGAAGAATAATTAATTTTTCTAAAATTAATACTGTGGTTTTAGACGAAGTTGACCGAATGTTGGATATGGGATTTGTAGCCGATATTAAGGAAATAATGACGCAAATTCCCTC
>JAQVXB010000006.1 GCA_028709405.1 Candidatus Shapirobacteria bacterium | reverse complement strand
CCTTAGTTATCGAAGTTTAAAGTGTGTTAATATAAGCCATGTCTGGAAAGGAATGTTTCTCAGATGGCCATATTAAAGATACTAATTATGTAGATCAATTAATACCTAGGTCTATTTTGCCAAAAAAATCGGAAATAAATTCAAAAAATTTTTTAAAGAACATTGAAACAATTAATTCAGATTATGATGATAATCTACTTGTAAGATCAAAAATCGCAGAATTTTTATTGGATATTTACAAAAATAGTGGGAAACCAGCAATTGAGTTACTTAATGATTTTGAATTAATTAAAGATAGTTTTTCAAAAATTCTGCCAAAGGATATTAATAATATTCAAAATTTAGATAATTCTTATACAAATAAAAGATTACCAGGAGTGGAAGAGACAATAGAAGCAACACTAACAAGATTTTCCAAACTGGAAAAAATAGAAGATATATTTAAGAATCATGTTAAAGGTATAATTGTTGGTGGTTCAATGAGCTATGGTCCTTTTTATAACATTAGAGAAAACCTTGATTCGACTGGAAGTTCAGATATAGATTTAATATTTGTTGTTAATGATGATCAATTAAATTCAAGATGGGATTTTATTTTAGATATTCCTTTTTTTAAGGAAGAGGATAAAGAAATTTTTATTGAAAGAGAAAAAAATTTTTTATTATTTCGTAAAGAAAAAATAGCTGATATCTTCAGTAAAAAGTTTTTCCTAAAAGATTTTGATTTTGAAATAAGTATGCATATTTTTCCTGAAAATATTTTTTTGAATATGGTTGATGATAAATTATCAAACGATCTGTCTTTAAATAAAGACCAATATTATTTATTGCGTGATTATAAAGATAATCATTTTCCTCATAAATATTGTTCTCAAAAATCATTTTCTGACAGGATTTATCAATTTCCAGTACCCAAAGAAATTAATGTTAATAATGGAAATATTACTACTTTACTGGGTTATGCTATTAATGATGGTGAATTTTATCCAGGAATATATCAAAATTTAATATCACCAATGTTTTCAGTTTTTTTGGATAATAATCAAACAGAATTAACTAAAAAAGTAATTTCTTTTAAAAAAAATATGGTTAACAGGCTTAATAAAGAAAGATTTGAAAATTATAATAAAAAATTTCAATTTTCTCACGTTAGGCATAATTTTTTTTCACCTTCACTTACTAATTTTCTAAATAAATATTAAAATAATTAATGGTAAATAAATTTAGTTTGGGAATTTTTCTAGATATTTTTAATGAAGATAGAAATAATCTTCAAAATAGAATTAATTTTATTAAATCTATTCCAAATTTAGGCCATATTGAAATTTGGTCCGAATTTGACTTGTCACCAGATACTATTGATTGGTTAAAAGATCAATTGTATGGTTATCAAATAATTGTTCATGGTCCATTTACTGGTCTTTGCTTAGTTTCTGGTCATAAATTAATAAGACAAGCTAGTATCAACATATTTAAAAAATTTATTGATCAAGCTATCTCTTTAGATGCCAAATTAATAACTATTCATACTGGTAAATATCCTACCTATTTTGATTCCCAAATTGCCACTAAACTTTTTTCTCAAAATTTTCAGGAATTAATTTCTTACGCTAATAATAAAATAATTTTAACTACTGAAAACATGCCTAATAAACATGGTGCTCAAAATGATTTTCCGGTCTTAACTGAATTGATTAATATTTCAAAACTGCTTCCCGATATAAATTATACTTTTGATGTTGGTCATTGCTTGGAAAATGGAGAAGATTATTTTGAATTTATTAAAAATAATAAAAATAGAATTAAAAATATTCATATCCACAATGCAGTTAAAAATGGTAAAAGCCATTATGGTCTTCAACTCCCAGGCGATTTAGATGTTAAAAAATTTATTATTTTTTTAAATGAAATAGATTATCAAGGATTCCTAACAGTTGAGGTATTAAACAATAACGACAAAGTTGAATCAATTAAATTGATTCAAAATTAGGTTATAATCAGTCATGGCTAAAAAATTTATCAAACTTAAATCCGAGGATCTTTCGGAGTGGTATAACGATCTAGTTGTTAAGGCCGAATTGGCCGATTATTCTCCAGTCAAAGGTTGTATGGTTATTCGTCCTTATGGTTATGCCATTTGGGAACGAATTCAATCTTTCATGGATAAATTTATCAAAGAAAAAGGTGTTCAAAATGCCTATTTTCCTCTTTTTATTCCTGAAAGTTTTTTGAAAAAAGAAAAAGAACATGTTGCTGGTTTTGCTCCAGAATTGGCTGTTGTTACTATGGGTGGTGGTCAAGAATTAACCGAAAAATTAATTGTCCGTCCTACTTCTGAAACCATAATGTATGAAATGTACAAAAAATGGACTCAGAGTTGGCGTGATTTACCAGTTAAAATGAACCAATGGTGTAATGTTGTTCGTTGGGAACAACGTACCTATTTATTTTTAAGAACTACAGAATTTTTATGGCAAGAAGGTCACTGTGCTCACGCTACTGCCGCCGAAAATCAAGATATGGTTCAGTGGGCTCTAGATCTTTATAAAAAAACTTATACTGATCTTTTGGCTATTTATGGTGTTACTGGTGTCAAAAGTGATGCTGAAAAATTTGCCGGTGCTGGTAAAACTTACAGTATCGAAGCTTTAATGCCCAATGGTAAAGCTCTTCAAGCTGGTACCTCTCATGATCTTGGCCAAAACTTTGCCAAATCATTTGATTGGTCAGTTCAAGACCAAAATGGTGACAAACTTTATCCCTATCAAAACAGTTGGGGTCTTTCCACTCGATCTATTGGCGGTTTAATTATGGTTCATGGTGACGATAATGGTCTGGTTTTTCCTCCTCAAATTGCTCCAATTCAATTAATTATTGTTCCAATTCCTGGTCATGAAAAAGCTGTTAAATTAGCCAATTCTGTTAATAAAAATTTAAAATTAAAATACCGTTCCCAAATTGATGATTTTGAAGGGGAAACCGCTGGTTTTAAATTTAATAAATGGGAAATGAAAGGTGTTCCTCTTCGTCTAGAAATTGGTGATAAAGAAGCCGATATTAATTCAGTTGTTGTGCTTCGCCGCGATACTCTTGAAAAACAAACCGTTAAAATTGCCGATTTGGAAAAAACTATTGATCAACTTCTAATTGATATTCAAGCTAATCTTTTACAAAAGCATAAAAAGTTTACTCAAGACAATACTTTTTCTGTTGATTCTTTTGATGAATTTAAAAAGATAATGTCCACTACTCGTGGTTTTATTTCTGCTCATTGGTGTGAATCTAGTGAATGTGAAGCCAAAATTAAAGAAGAAACCAAAGCTACTACTCGTTGTCTTCCAGATGGTCAAAAAGATGAGAAGGGAGTTTGTGTTCATTGTGGAAAACCATCAAATCATCGTTGGCTATTTGCACAAAGCTACTAAAAATGTATACTAATTTATGGCTAAACGAGGTCGCAAGAAAAAACATCTATTTCCAGTTTTAAGATTAAAACAGGAGACAATAAAAACTATCTTTTTTATTTTCTTTCTAATACTTTCAATAATTTCTTTATTTTCTTTTCTTCAATCTGGACCTTTACCCACCGCTTTAAATATAAAATTAATGGAGTGGTTTGGTTTAATTTCAGTTTTTGTTCCTTTTCTCCTTTTACTTACTTCTTTTCTTTTTGCCAAAATTAAAATTCCTCTAAAAGAATTAAATGTTTTTTTTGGATCCCTAATTATGTTTATTTCTCTTTTAGGTTTGTTAAAACAGGGGACAATAGGTCTCTTTTTTAGTGAACAAATAACCTTACTTTGGGGAGAATTACCTCGTTTCTTCATTTTCTTTTTTTCTGGTATTGCTGGTTTTGTTATTCTTTTTGACACTAATATTGGTCAAATTGTCAAATTTTTTATAAACCTGTTTAAGGCTCTTAAAAAATATACCGTTGGTAATATTAAAAACAAAGATAGAAAATCAGATAAAAACGTTGGTAAATTTTTATCAGAACTTTCTCCCTTTAAATCTGAAAAAGAGACTAAAGAAAAAGATGATCCCAATGTTGTTAATATCCCACCAGTCATTAAATCTCCTGGCCAAATGCCTCTTAATGTCAGTCCTCTTCAGTCAACTGCTACCAACCAAATTTGGAATTATCCTTCAGTTGATCTTTTCGATAGTACTCCAGGTGCCAAGGCCGATAGAGGTGATGTTCGTTACAATGCCAATACTATTGAAAAAACCCTAGAATCATTCGGAATTAGAGCTAAGGTTGTCGAATATAACAATAGCCCTTCTGTTACTCAATATGCTCTTGAAGTTGCTCTTGGTACCAAATTAGCCAAGATTGTCAGTTTAAGTAATGATCTTGCCATGGCTCTATCGGCTCCAGGTGGTCAAATTCGTATTGAAGCCCCAATTCCTGGTCGTTCGCTTGTTGGCATTGAAGTTCCCAATAAAACACTTGAAGTCGTTCCTATTCGAAAGATTATTGAATCTGATGTCATGAAAAATGCCAAGAATAAAATTACTGTACCACTAGGTCTTGATGTCGCCGGTAATTCTAGAGTTGCCGACATTGCCAAAATGCCCCATGTTTTAATTGCCGGTCAAACTGGTTCTGGAAAATCAGTTTGTGTTAATTCTTGGATTGCTAATATTCTTTTTAGAGCCTCTCCTCAAGAAGTCAGAATGATTATGGTTGACCCAAAACGAGTTGAACTTACTCCTTACAATGGTATTCCTCATTTATTAACTCCAGTTATTGTCGACCCAGAAAAAGTAATTTCTGCCCTAAAATGGGCCGTTGCTGAAATGGAACGACGCTATAAAACTTTTACCGAAGTCGGAGCCAAAAATATTGAAAGCTACAACAATCTTTCCGGTTTTCAGTCCATGCCTTATATTTTAATTTTTATAGATGAATTAGCCGAAATTATGTTATTTTCTCCATCAGAAGTTGAGGACAATGTTTGTCGTATTGCTCAAATGGCTCGAGCCACTGGTATTCACTTAATTCTAGCTACTCAGCGCCCTTCAGTTAATGTTATTACTGGTCTAATCAAAGCCAACATTCCTACTCGTATTTCCTTTGCTGTTACCTCTGTTACCGATTCTCGGGTCATTTTAGACACTCCTGGTGCTGAAAAACTATTAGGCAGGGGAGACATGCTTTATATTCCTCCAGACTTAGCTAAACCGGTTCGTATTCAAGGTTGTTTTGTCTCTGATAAGGAATTAGTAGCCTTAATAGATTTTCTTAAAAACCAAAAAACAACCGAATATAATGATGAAATAATTAGTCAACCAGTTTCCGGTGGAGGTAATGGAAAGACTCCAACAATTTCTTCCGACGGGGCCCCTCATGATCCTCTCTATGACAGCGCTGTTAAATTAATTCAAGATACTGGCAAAGCCTCAACTACCTTTCTTCAAAGAAAGTTAAGTGTTGGTTATGCCAGGGCGGCCAAAATCCTAGACGAAATTGAATCTGCTGGTCTAATCGGTCCTTCAAACGGTGCCAAACCTCGTGATATTTTAATGCAACATGTTCAAAGCGATGCTTCGACTGAATAATTAAATTATGCTCCGCACCTCATCCTTATTAAAAAATACCAGACTTGATAAAGAATATGATTTAGCCAATATTTCCAAAAAGTTAAAAATACCAGTTAAATATTTAATTGCTATTGAGAATGAAGAAGTTAAATGCTTCCCTCAAGAACCATATTGTTCTTTAATCATAAAAGATTATGCTGATTATCTAGGTCTTAATGGTCAGGAAATATTGTCTTTTTTTCGTCGTGATTTTGAACAAAAGAAAAAAAACAAAACCTTAACGAAAGACAATTTTTCCTTTACTCCTCAGTTTACTTTTACTATTTTAGTCGTTGTCATTATTATTATTTTTGTTTTTTATTTAACTTCCGAATATATTAAATTTAACCGTCCACCTAAATTAAAAGTAGATTGGCCGGAAAATATTACCCAAGAAGTAGTTGATCTTTCTGGTGTCACCGATCCAGATTCCACTGTTCGCATCAATCAAGATTTAATCATTGTTGATAATCAAGGTAATTTTCAAAAGAAAATTTCCATTGGTTCCAGTTCTGAAATTAAGATCATCGTTGAATCTAAATCTCCCAATGGTAAAACAGCAGTTGAAGAAAAAACAATAAAAATCAAATAATTTTTTTAAAAATAGTTTATACTTAATTATGGATACAACACAAATTGTAATTATTGTTAGTCTAATTGCTATCACTCTCACCACAGTTATTGTTGGTATTTATTTTATTCGCTTACTAAAAGATTTAACTGTTACACTTAAAAAAACCAACATTATTCTTGACGATACTCATTTAATCACCGATTCTGTTGCTAAACCAATTTCTTCTTTTTCTGAAATTTTAATGGGTTTTAAAAATGGTTTTTCTTTCTTTAGTAATTTAACCAAGAACAAAAAAACAGATGAATAAAGAGGAAGAGAAAACAAATTCCGGTTTTATTTTTGGACTAACTTTGGGTGCTGCCATCGGTGCTCTTTCGACCATTTTAATTAACAAAAACAATGACAAAGACATTATTAACAATTTCGAATCAAAAGTTAAAGATTTTTTTCAAGATTTAATTAGTGATATTAAAACCAAAAAACCAGAAGTAATAAAAAAAATAGAATTTGTTGATATCGTCAAAGACGAAGAATCTCAGCCAATTGTCATTAAAAAAAAACCCACCCCTAAAATGTTTGTTAAACCGAAAAGATAATAGACTTCTCCCTTTGTTAAGGGGAGATGCCCGAAAGACAGAGAGGTTTTGAACTGATATAATCAATTTTATGAAAGCCAGTCAATTAAAGGATAAATTCATCAATTTTTTTGTATCTAAAAATCATGTTGAAATTCCTTCCGCCAGTCTAGTCCCTCAAAATGATCCAACTACTCTTTTTATTTCCGCTGGAATGCACCCTCTCGTTCCTTATCTTTTAGGTCAGCCCCATCCTTTTGGTAAAAGATTAACTGATATTCAAAAATGTGTCAGAACTGGCGATATTGATGAAGTTGGTGATGAAACCCATCATACTTTTTTTGAGATGCTTGGCAATTGGTCTTTAGGTGATTATTTTAAAAAAGAAGCCATTGAATGGAGTTTTGAATTTTTAACTAAACACCTCAATTTTGATGCTAATAGGTTATCGGTTACCTGTTTTGCTGGTGACGAAAATGCCCCAAAAGACAAAGAAAGTGCCACTCTTTGGCAATCATTAGGAATAAAAAATATTAAATTTCTCCCTAAAAAAGATAATTGGTGGGGCCCTGCCGGTGCTGTTGGTCCATGTGGCCCAGATACTGAAATGTTTATAGATGGCGTTGAAATTTGGAACGACGTTTTTATGCAATACTACAAAGATAATTCTGGTAATTATCAAACTGGATCCCAAATTAATGTTGATACTGGCATGGGGGTTGAAAGAACTATTGCAATTTTATCTGGTTTTTCCGATAATTATTTATCTGATATTTGGCAATCAATAATTAAAAAAATCGAAGAAATTTCTAATAAGTCTTATTCCGACAACAATAATAAAAAACCTATTCGTATTATTGCCGATCATATTCGCAGTGCTGTTTTTATCATTGCCGACGGGGTTGAGCCTAGTAATAAAGAAGCTGGTTATGTTCTTCGTCGTTTAATTAGAAGGGCTATTCGTCAAGGGAAATTATTAGGCATTGAAAGCAATTTTATTTCCCCAATTGCTCAAGCTGTTTTAAATAATCAAGATAATTATGCCGGTATTTACCCAGAATTAAATGAAAATAAAGATAAAATTATTTCTATTTTAGAAGCTGAAGAAAATAAATTCAGAAAGACTTTAAATAATGGTTTGCGAGAAATCAATAAATTAATTGACCGCAATAAATCCGTATCCGGAAAAGAAGCTTTTACTTTATATGAAAGTTTTGGTTTTCCGGTTGAAATGATCAAGGAAGAATTAGAAAAGAATAATTTGTCATTAAATTTAGCTGAATTTGATCAAGCTAAAACAGACCATCAAAAACTTTCTCAAACTTTATCTGCTGGTAAATTTAAATCAGGTTTAGCCGATAATTCGGAGATTATTACTAAATATCACACTGTCACTCATCTACTTCATGCTTCCCTTAGAAAAATCTTAGGTGATCATGTGCAACAATCTGGCTCTAATATTACCAGTGAAAGATTACGTTTTGATTTTTCTCATGATCAAAAATTAACTGACGAACAATTAAAACAAGTGACAAATTTAGTTAATCAGCAAATTCAACTAGACTTATCGGTTACTGTCCAAACCATGCCTTTTGTTGATGCTCAAAAGCAAGGTGCTTTAGCCTTTTTTGGCACTAAATACCCAGAAATTGTTACAGTTTACACTGTTGGCGATTTTTCCAAAGAAGTCTGTACTGGTCCTCATGTTGAACACCTTGGGCTTCTTGGTACATTTGAAATCCAAAAGGAAGAATCAGCTGGATCTGGTAAACGCCGCATCTACGCCGTCCTAAAATAATCAAAATCTTGGAAATTATAGTATTCTTATACTATGGGGATTAATAGTTTTTGGCTTTTTTATATAGAATCGGACAGCATCTTAGTATCTCTCATCAACTGGGGTAACGGTCGCTATTATGTTGCCTCTATCGGCCCTCGGGTTGAATGTGATGTTGAAGATCATGATTCCATTTTAAAAGCTGCCGATGAATCTCTTTCTAGTGCTGCCTCCAGTGCTGATATTCCCGAGGATCAAGAACCTATTTTTGTTGGTCTAGTTATTCCTTCTTCTTGGGTTGGCGAAGACGGAAAAATAACCAAGTCTAAGGCAGAAATTGTTTTACCTCTCTTAAAAAAATTAGACCTAAAGCCGTCAGGTTTTATGTCCAACGATGAAGCTATTATTGAAGAATCTAGTAAGCCAGACGATTTTCCTGCCAGTTTTATTAATCTCTATTTAGAAGCCAACGCTTTCGAATTATCTTTAATCTATTTGGGTAAAATCAAAAAGAGGATTAAAAAATTTTTTGACGGTGAATTCACTGCCCAACTAGTTGAAGATTGTCTTTTAGAATTAAATTCAGAATCAACCCTACCGCCACAAATCTTTGTTTATGGTAAGGCTGATGAATCAGTAGTTGAAAATTTAAAAAACTTTCCTTGGGTTGGTAAAAAAAATGTCGAAACCTTCCTTCATTTTCCGGAAATAAAACTTTATCAGGATCACGATTTAATCAACATTTTTTTCAAAGCCATTACTTCTCAAATGGTCGGTGGTGGCAATCCGTCGCATCAAACTGTTCCGCCAGCAGAAACTGAAAAAATAAAAGAAGAGAAAATAGAGGAAATAGAGGAAGAAACTGTCGAGTCAAATGATGAAATAAACATTAAAGAAGATCTAGAAGAAGTAGTAGAAGATCAACAAGATTTTGAAACCTTAGAAGAAGTTCCTTTTGAAATCTTAGGCTTTACTAAACAAGAGAGCCTTACTAAACCCGAAGAAAATCCTATTGTGGAGGAAAATTTTGTTCCACCATCTCCAGTTGTTGAAGAATTACCCCAAGTTAAACCAGAAAAAATATCAACTCCATTTACTTTTTCTAGACCAAAATTAAAACTACCAAAACTAAAAAGTAATTTTTTATTTTTTATTCCACTTTTAGTTCTCATAATCCTTGTTCTTCCGATTATATTTTCCAAGGTTAATTTAATTCTCTTTGTCACTCCTTACGAGTTTGATAAAACTATAAACATTACTCTCGATTCTGAAGCTGAAGATCTTTCTTCCACTGTAATCCCTGTCGATAAAAAAGATATAACCATCAATTCTTCTGTCACTATCAATACTACTGGCAAAAAAACAGTCGGCAACAAAGCCACTGGCGAAGTTACTATTTTTAATAAATTAGAAAAAGTTCAAGATATTCCCAAAGGATCAATTTTAATTAATTCTAATAATCAAGAGTTTGAATTAATTAGCGCTGTTCAAATTGCTTCTAGTAGTTCCGATTTTAATACTGGCACCATGAGCTTTGGTCAATTTAAAACTGTTATCTCCGCCTCTGATATCGGCAGTGAATATAATATTAACAAAGACTCCTCCTTAAGGTTTAAAGATTTTCCAGAAACTTCAATTATTGTTAAAACTAATGCCGATTTTACCGGTGGTAGTAAAAGTGAGATTAATGCTGTTAGTCAGCAGGACAAAGTTAATGCTGAGTCTCAACTGATTCAAAAACTTAAAGAACTAGCCGACGAAAAAATAAACCAAGATCTCAATGCTTCTAATGATGTAATTCAAGACACTGTCCAAACTAAAAAAGGCAAGACTGAATTAAATCGTGAAATAGGGGAAGAAACCGATGATCTAACTGCAACTGCCGAATCTACTGTTAGTGTTTTAGTCTTTAAACCAGACCTAAAAGATGAGATTCTAAACCAATTTTTATCCAAGGAAGACAATTATTCTAATTCAAAAATAGATCCTGATTCCTTTATTTTTACTCTAAAAATTGATAAATTAGAGTCAACCAAGGCCACCGGTAGTTTAAATATCAAAGGTTCCTCTTTGCCAAAAGTCGATACGGAATTGCTTAAGAAAAATATTGCTGGTAAATTCACTAAAAAAGCCGAAGATATTATTAGAAAAACTGGCCGAGTTTATGATTTCAATTTAAAAATGAATTTTAAAATATTTAATATTCTTCCTTTTAATCCCAAAAATATTTTTATTGATGTAAAAACTGAATTACCGTGAGTTATCTTTATATCAAAAAATCACTTCCCACTGCCAAATCAAAATCTTTGGCCAAAAAAAAGAAATTTGCTCTCTTTTTTTTACTTATTGGGCTAGTTTTTTTTCTTTCTGCTATTTTTCCCATTTTAAAATTTCAATTTCAATATGCTTTTAAGTTTAGTCAGATAATAAATCCATTATCCTTAAAATCCTATAATTCTTCCCAAAGTATTCTTGGCGATGTTACCACTGATTACACTCAAATTGCCAATTGGTTTGTCGATAATTCCACCGATGATAACCAACTATTTTCCAGCACTGATAGCTCCACCTATTTACTTACAATTCCCAAATTGAAAATTAAAGATGCTGTTGTCACTATTGGTAGTATGGATTTAAAAAAAAGTTTAATTCAATACCCTCAAACCGCTCTTCCTGGGCAATTAGGTAATGCCGTTGTTTTTGGTCATTCAGTTTTACCTCAGTTTTTTAATTCCAGTAATTATTTAACCATTTTTTCTACTCTCTACAAACTTAAACAAGGTGATGAAATAATTATTAATTACGACAGTGTTGAATATAAATACATTATTGACGAAATGTTTGAAGTCAAACCCACCGATCTCTCCGTTTTAGAACAACGTTTCGATCAAAAAAACCTTACCCTTATCACTTGTAGCCCCCCTGGCACTTATCTCCGTCGCCTCATCATCAAAGCCAGTCTTGCAGTTAATTAAAAAACCTCTCTGTCACTTTGTGACATCTCCCCTTAAAAAAGGGAGAAGTCTTTTTAACACTTCATCAAAATTATTTAAAACTTCATTGTTTTTAAAACGCAAAGTTTTAATATTAACAGATTCTAAATATCTATCCCTTAATAAATCATAACTTTTCTTTTTGTTATGAGAATCGCCGTCGATTTCAATTGCTAAATTTATTTCAGAACAATAAAAAACAAGAATAAATCTATTTATTGGTTTTTGTCTTGTAAATTTATATTTACTTTTTCTTAAATATCTCCACATTATATATTCAGCTTCTGTTGGATTATTTCTGTTTTTCTTTGCCAAAATTCTTAATTCTTCTAAATATCTTAAATGATTTCTTTTTGTTAAAAAATTATCTTCAGTAATTTTCATTACATATATTATAGACTCCCTCCTTTTTTAAGGGAGGGTGCGGCATCACGAAGTGTATGCCGGGGTAGGTTTTAATTGTTATAATCCTCCTATGAACTATCTCTCCATTGATTATGGCACTAAAAATATTGGCTTAGCCGTTTCTATTCTTGGCATAATTACCCCAATTCCAGCCATTAAAAATGATGACAAAACTATCGATAATCTCCAAAAAATTATTATTGATTATAAAATTGATGGTGTTTATGTTGGAGTTTCCGAAGGGGAATTTGCTAAACTCATTAAAAATTTTGTTGATAAACTCCGTTCTGTGTTAAAATTAAATATCGAAACTGTTGAAGAATCTGTCAGCACCATCGAGGCCGAGCAAATTTACATCCAAAACGGAAATAAGAAGAAAGATTATAAAAAATTAATAGATTCGGTGGCTGCCGCAGTTATTTTAAGAAGAATAATAGTTTAATAATTAAATATAATTATGATCAAAAATCTAATTTCCCCAATCCAAGCTTGGTTGCTGTCACAAGGTCGCTGCGTTGGTTGTGGTACTCCTCTTTCTCGTGGTGTCCGAAAAGAAGTTAGAGGTAAAACCACCGTCACCTGTCGTTGTGGTCGCATTTTTATTCACGACAGTGCTAAAGGCACTTACCGTCGAGCCTTATTCGACGAAATATAAAAATGCTTCGGCTTTTTATAATTATTAGCCTTTGTTTAACCCTTTTCCTTGCCGGTATTTTTTCTTATCTGCAGATTAACAGTAAAGCTGTTTCGGTCGATAAAAAGAATACTATGTTGGTCATCAATGAAGGCGATAGTTTATTGACCATTTCCGATAAATTAAAATCAAATTCCCTAATTCGTAGTAAATATTCCTTTCTTTTTTATGCCTATAAATTAGGTTTAAATAGCAAAATCCAAGCTGGAACTTTTCGTTTATCCCCATCTTTAACTGTTCAAGAAATAATCACCAAACTATCAAAAGGCGGAGTCAGTGATTACTGGTTAAAAATAATTGAAGGTACTCGTCTTGAAGAAATCAAAGATCTTTTTCCCCAAGATGAAGCTTTCACCGCCCAAGAAGGTTATCTTTTCCCTGATAGTTATTTAATTCCCCAATACTACACCACCAGTCAAATAATCAGTGTTATTCAATCCAATTTTGATAAAAAATTTGCCGAAGCCAAAGAATCTGCCACCAATAAAACTTTTACCGACCAAGAAATTGTCATTCTCGCTTCTATTGTTGAACGAGAAGCCAGAACTCTCAAATCAAAACAAGAAGTAGCCGGAGTTCTTTTAAACAGACTTAAAATTGGCATGGCTCTTCAAGTCGATGCTTCAGTCCAATATGCCCGGGATTCCAAAAGTAAACCCCAAAAATATTGGGAACCCATTTCTAAATCAGATATCTCTCTTATTTCTCCCTTTAATACCTATAAAAATCCTGGTCTTCCACCTGCTCCAATTTGTAATCCCGGCTTTAACTCTCTTTACGCTGCTTTTCACCCCATCACTTCAGATTATCTTTATTACATCACCGGCAACGACCATCAAATGCACTATGCTGTTACCCTTGACGAACACAACGCCAACATTGCTAAATATCTAAAATAATTTTATTTTGTATTATTATTGACATTCGGGTTTTCTTTGGTTTAATTAACTATGGAAAATAAAATTGTTTTATATAAATCCCCTAGTGGAAATATTGATTTAAAAGTTAGTTTCGACGGAAAAACTGTTTGGTTAAGTCAAAAACAGATGGCAGAGTTGTTTAAGACAGATAGAACATCTATTGGCAGACATATAAAAAATGTAATTGATATTAAAGAACTGGATAAAAAATCAGTATGTACAAAAATTGCACATACTGCAAAAGACGGAAAGATATACCAAATTAATAAATATAATTTGGACATGATAATTTCTGTTGGTTATCGGGTGAATTCTATCCAAGGTACTCAATTTAGAATTTGGGCAACAAATGTTTTGAAAAAATATTTAGTTAAAGGTTATGTAGTCAACAGAAAAAGAATATTACAACAAAAGAAAATTTTTGAGGAATTTAAAAATAGTATTGACTTTATTACCTCAAAATCAAAATTTGATCAATTAAAGACGGAAACTGATTCTTTATTAGATTTGATTTCTGATTATACTAATTCGATTTACTTATTAACTAAATACGATGATCATAAACTTAAATTTGAAGGATTATCTAAAAAGATAAATTATGAATTAAGTTATGATGAGGTTAAAAATTTTATTCAAGAAATTAAAAATAATTTTAAACAAACTTTATCGAATAATTTTGGTCAGGAAAATGGTCATGGATTAAAATCTATTATTGGAGCAATCAGTCAAACTTTTGATGGAAAATATTTATATAAAAGTATTGAAGAACAGTCGGCCAATTTACTTTACATGGTAATTAAAGATCATCCCTTTGTGGATGGAAACAAACGGATTGGATCAACCCTATTTGTTTATTTTCTAAATCAAAATGGGATTTTAAAAAATAAAAACGGAGAAAATAAAATAAGCGATAAAGCATTGGTAGCCTTAGCGCTATTAATTGCCATAAGTAATCCAAAAGAAAAAGACAATTTAATAAAATTGGTGGTTAATTTGATTAAGTAATTAAGTCTTTAACATTGCTAAATATCTAAAATAATTTATTATTCATAGTATATGAATCGGCTCAAAAGAAAATTTAGACTTATTAAATTAATTTCATTTTTTTTAATATTAGTAGCTTTGGCAGTTTTAATATTTTTTGCTCCAAAAATTATAAAAAAATCCGTTCCTTCAAAAGAAGTAATTAACCCAGCTAATAACGAATCAATTTCTCAAGAAGAATATAACCAGTGGAAAATTTTCTCCGATCTTGAATTAAAATATTCCATTAAATATCCCCAAGATTGGATAGTAGAAAAAAATTTACCAACTGAAATCAGTTTTTATTCACCAAGCCGTTTAAAAATAAAAGAGGAAAACTCTAATCCAATCTCTCCTAATATTAAATTGACAATTTATCAACCTTTTTCTGATTTTCCCTCCAATCCTAAAAAACTTAACCTAGAAGATTGGATTAATCTTCAAAATTCTGAAGACATTTTCAAAAAAATTAATATTAATGGTCTTGACGCTTACGAAACAATAACGTCTTATCCTATCAGAATAATTTTTCTTCAAAAAGGGGATTCAGTTTATAACATTTTCGATAGTTCCGCCGGTAATAGTGTTATCCAACAACAAATTGTAAATAGTCTAGAGTTTAATTAATTATCCAAACTGACACACACAAGTCGCCTTGTTGATTTATATCCAATACATAACAAATATGTATTATTTATTTTTTACCTAAAATATTGACTTTTTTATCAAAAGTCCTATAATTCTTTATAACATTATAGGTTTTTAAATCATATGCCCTTAAAAGAAAGAATCGCTACTTCTGTCCTAATTGCTTCTCTCACTTTTGGTGGTGCTGGTTGTCAAGATATTAATGCCACCAAACCCACTACTACTGTCACCGAAACCACTCCTAGTTCCACTACTCCTACCACCGAAACTACTATTGAAACCACCCCAACCACCACTGAAACCACTAAATCTACCACTGAAGTGACTACTACTCCCACCACCACCGAAACTCAGTCAGAGTTAAGTGAAGTTGCTCCAGAAAGATTACAATTTACTAAAGATTTATTAAATCTTTATGATGAATCAATTATAGATACCAAAACGACTGCTTTTA
>JAQVXB010000060.1 GCA_028709405.1 Candidatus Shapirobacteria bacterium | reverse complement strand
AGATAATTTCACCATCTTTGGTATTAATGGAGGACATATTTTCATTAATATTTGGATTAATAGGAGTAGAAGAGATATTTAAAATATCATTTTCGGCTGGAGTAACGGGGGTATTTTGACTCATATCTAAATTTTGATCTGAATATTTATTAGTGCAGGCAGATAATAAAATTCCAGAAAATAGGATTAAACTAATAAATTTGAAATTTTTTTTAAAATTCATAATGTTCTATTTTAACAAAATCAAAACTCTTTTTTCACCATTGTTAATATCTTCTTTTTTACCAGATTCGGGAAAATCATGGATACTTTCCATTAAAAGATTATATGAGTATTTAAAATAGGCACCAAATTGAGTACCAACATCATGAACTGTGAACTGGTTTTTGTCATCATCATAACCAAGAATGACTAAGCTATGGTAATAAGGGCCACCGGATTTAAAATGTTTGTTTTCTTGATATAAGGTTTTGCCGCTAGCAGTGACAATAATTGGAATGTCTTGAGTTAGATATTCTTTTAATTCTGTGATGGTTGGATTTTCAATTATTTTAGATTGATAAGTCAGGTAATCCTCCCCTACTAAAGCCATTTGGTTGATGGTCATATCGTGGGTATAGTTTTTGGTATCTTCAAAATTAATCATTTTTAGAATGGCATCTTTGGATGTTTCAACTGAAACATTGGCTAAATTTTTATAATAAAAATCAACAGTTAAAAGAGAGGCTTCTTCGCAGGCATCTTGCCAAGGTTGATCCCAATTTTTTTCTGGGGCTTGAGGAACAAAGGCGGTTTTGATGAGATGTTTATTAGGTAAACCAGTTTCTAAAATTACAGTTGGTTTAGGAGCAACAGTTTCCTTAACTTCTTCAATTTTGGTAACAGTTTGATTAATTTTAGTTTCAATTTTTTCTGGGGTTATTTTTTTAGGAAAAATTAAAAACAGAGAAATAATAATAATTACTAATAGTAGGGAAAATAGTAAAATTTTTTTGACAAAAAGATTCATAACTTCTATTATAATCAATATGGTTAAATTAACCTAATTTATTGCATATTTTATATATTATAGTACAATCAACGGATGCCCAAATTCACTGATATTAGAAACATTGCCGTAATTGCCCATGTTGACCATGGTAAGACTACTTTGGTGGATGCAATGTTGAAACAGACCCATTCTTTTCGAGACAATCAAGCGGAAATGAATATTGATCGAATTATGGATAGTAATGATTTGGAAAGAGAAAAAGGGATCACTATTTTATCTAAAAATACTTCTGTTTTTTATAAAAATACTAAAATTAATGTAATTGACACTCCAGGACACGCTGATTTTGGCGGTGAAGTGGAAAGAGTCTTGAATATGGCTGATGGAGTTTTATTGATTGTCGATGCGGCTGAAGGCCCATTATCCCAGACTAAATTTGTTTTAAAAAGAGCTTTGGATTATAAATTAAAAGTTGTTTTGGTAATTAATAAAATTGATAGAAAAGATCAACGAGTTAAAGAAGTGGTATCTGATACTGAAAATTTATTTTTATCTTTGGCTGATGATCCAGAGTTGTTAGATTTTCCAATTATTTATGCGATAGGTCGAGATGGTAAAACATTTTTGGAAATGCCAGAATCAATGGAAGTACCTGGTGATATGAATCCCTTGTTTGAAACTATTTTGAATAGTATTCCAAATGCTGAAATAAATCAAGATAAGCCATTTCAAATGTTAGTTTCCGCTTTTGAAAAAAATGAATATTTAGGAAGATTGGCTTTGGGAAGAATAAATCAAGGAATGGTTAAAAAGGGAGATTTTATTTCTTTGGTTAAAGCTGATCAAAAAGCAGTTGGAAATTTTAAAGTGGAAAAAATGTATGTAAATGAAGGAATTAATAAGGTTGAAGTCCAAGAAGCTAGTAGTGGTGAAATTGTCTATTTATCGGGGATTTCAGAAATAGAAATCGGCCAAACTTTGACTTCACCTAATTATCAAGTAGCACTACCAACAATTGAAGTGGCAGAACCAACACTTAAAGCCAGTTTTGGACCAAATACAGCCATGATGGCTCGTGATGAATCTAGATTTTTGACTAGCAGAGAACTTAAAGAAAGATTAAGAGAAGAAGTTGAAGCAAATTTGGGACTAAAAATTGAAGATGATCCAAACGATAGTATTAGGATGTTGGTTTCCGGTCGAGGTGAATTACATTTGGCAATTTTAATTGAAAAATTAAGACGTGAAGGCTATGCTATGGAAGTTGGTAAACCAGAAGTTATTTTTAAAACTATTGATGGAAAAGTTCATGAACCTTTTAATGAATTAATTATTATTACCCCTGACGAATATGTGGGAACAATAACTTCCGAACTAGGAAAAAGAAAAGCGGAAATGTTGGATATGCAAACTGATGAAAAATTTGGGACTAGAATGACTTATAAAATTAGCGAGAGAAACGCTTTGGGTTTAAGAAGTGCCTTGATGACCGAAACTAAGGGTATGGTATCTTTGAATTTTTTATTTTTGGGTTATGAATCTAAAATGGAAGAAAATAAAAAAGAAAGAAATGGAGTTTTGATCGCTTTTGAAAATGGAAAAGCCTTATCTTACGGCTTAGATCTGGCTCAAAAAAGAGGAATTACTTTTATTAATCCGAATGAACAAGTTTATGAAGGTCAAATTGTTGGACTTAGACCAGTTGAAGGAGATTTGGAAATTAATATTTGCAAAGGTAAACACTTAACTAATACTCGTTCTGCTGGAAATGATGATAATATTGTTTTGGCTCCGGCAGTTAAATACTCAATTGAAGAAGCTTTAGATTTTATTAACAATGATGAGTTTATCGACGTAACTCCCAAAAATATCCGATTGAGAAAAAGATTATTAAGCAAGATTGATAGAGTGAGAGCTGAAAGAAAAAACAATTAATACAAAAAATTAATTAGCCTTATTATTAGCTAGTTTCTTAAGTTTTGAGAAAATGTTTGTTTCAGAAATAATTAAAAAAACCGGTAATAACCATCTAATATATAATTCTGGTGGCATCCAATCTAGTTGTCCCCATTCCTTTTGAAGAATAAATTTGGAATATGCGGAAATGATAATCAAGGCTTGAAATATAAAAAATATTGTCCAAGTTCTTTTTTTTAAGTTTATAAAAGGAAGTATCATATAAACCCAACTGTAATACCAAACATATCTTGGATAATAAGCATGATAAAAAAGGATACCTAGCCCAGATAATTTAAATAACCACAATTTTATTTTGCCAAAAGTGAAAAGGCTGAAGATTAATGGTGCGCTCATAAATTTTGTAAATACTGATGCAACATAAGAAATTACTTCTAAGGCTTTATTTTTATTTATAGTAGAAAAGAAAATAGAGGCTATAAAAAAAGTCACCATGATTAAGTCATTATGCGAATTAATTAATAGTTCTAGTATTAATAAAGGATTAAAGAACCAATAAGCGAATATTTTTTTATCATAGTTATTGATTTTTAAAATCATCCAACCACAGATCATGAATGTCAACACATTTAATAACTTGTAACCAAAAAAAACACCTAAAAATCTTGAAGATGTAAAAATTAAAAAAGGAATAATAGAATAAGCTAAAATACAGGTCCATAAACATATCTAATTGCTATTCCAAAAATTCTATAGTATGAATAGTCTACCCACAAAGTGAATGGAAGCCACAACTCTTTTCCGGCAACCGTAATTGGAGGATTAGTATAAG